>JAQXZD010000030.1 GCA_029227035.1 Lachnospiraceae bacterium | reverse complement strand
GATCATGATTGCGCCGATTATTGTCAGCGAATTTCTGTGGAGTCTGGGACAGAATGTGAACTCTGCGGTGTATGGACGAATAGGAACAGACAGCCTTGCCGCCTATACGCTGACAGCACCGATACAGGGATTGTTCTGCGGCGCCCTGAGCGGATTATCTGCTGCGGCCGGTATTATTATCGGAAAAGAGCTTGGGAAAAAAGATTATGATCAGGCATATGGAGATTCGAAGAAACTGCTGAAGCTTGGGTTAGTGGGGGCGCTCCTGCTATCCGTGATACTGATACTGCTCTCTCCGGTTTATGCGTCGTTGTACAACGTGGCGCAGGAAGTACGGGATGTGACCAGACTGTTGCTTATCGTATTTGCCGCATATGCACCGGTGAAGGTACTGAATATGATTCTCGGGGGCGGAATCATAAAAAGCGGAGGCGATACCAAAACCGTGATGCTGATTGACACGTTCGGAACCTGGGGTGTGGGAATTCCTTTGTGCCTTTTCGCGGCATATGTACTGCATCTCTCCATCGTACCGGTTTATGCGATTTTGTCTGTCGAAGAAGTTGTACGTCTGGGCATCAGCATGGTTGTTTTTGCAAGAAAATCGTGGATGAAGAGTCTGGATACGGAGGGATAAGACCTCTTAAAGCTACCGACCGGCGGCACCGTGAATGAGGTGTCGCCTATCATTATTTCAATGACTATTTCAGTCGAACTTATTCCAAAAACTTGAAATTTCATATGAATCTTTCGCCAATAATGGTAGAACGAAAGAAAGCGTATTCACATTTTTGCACGGAAGTGGAAAAATGCATATTTATGTTGATGAAAAACAACTTAGAAGTGCTGAAAATTAGGGAAAGATTACGTTTTCACCAAATTACAAGAAAGCAAAGAAAAGAGTTGCATTTTTGTATAAAATCAGGCCATTTCAGGCAATAAATCCGGTTGTTTTTGAAAACGGTTTCTTAAAACATGGTTGAGCGATAGGAAAACTGTGAATATAATACACCTATAAAGAACGAGAGCAGAGAAAGGAGCTTAGAATTATGGGAAAATTATTTACATCAGAATCAGTAACGGAGGGGCATCCGGATAAAATTGCAGATCAGATTTCAGACGCAATTTTAGATGCGTTAATCGAGCAGGATCCATATTCAAGAGTAGCGGCAGAAACAACCGTTGCAACAGGTCTTGCATTGGTGGTTGGAGAAATTACAACAAAGGCGTATGTGGACATTGCAAAGGTTGCGAGAGAGACCATTCGTGAAATCGGTTATATCAATAATGCAGATGGTTTCAATGCAGATTCGATTGCAGTACTTACATCCATTGATGAGCAGTCAGCAGATATTGCGCTTGGTGTTGACAAAGCTTTGGAATCAAAGCAGGAGGGCGCCACAGAGGACTTTGGAACCGGTGCAGGAGACCAGGGAATTATTTTCGGATATGCAACAGATGAAACACCGGAATACTTACCGCCGGCAATTTCATTTGCACACAGATTGACCAGACAGTTAACAAAGGTAAGAAAAGATGGAACATTACCATATTTAAGACCGGATGGAAAATCACAGGTAACGGTAGAATTTGATGAAAACGGAAATGTAAAGAGAGTACATACCATTGTTATTTCTACACAGCATGCCGAGGATGTAACTTTGGAGCAGATTCGCAAGGACATCATCGAATATGTTATCAAACCGGTGATTCCGTCAGAGCTTTTGGATGACGAAACCATCTACTATGTAAATCCGACCGGAAGATTCGTAATCGGAGGACCACAGGGAGATGCAGGACTGACCGGAAGAAAAATCATTGTTGATACTTACGGTGGAACCGGACGCCACGGCGGTGGAGCATTTTCCGGAAAGGATCCGACAAAGGTAGACCGTTCTGCAGCATATGCGGCAAGATGGGTGGCAAAGAATCTGGTGGCAGCAGGAGTTGCAAAGAAAGCAGAAGTGGAATTGGCTTATGCCATTGGTGTCGCAAAACCGGTTTCTATTGCAGTAGATACGTTTGGAACAGGAACAGTGCAGGAAGAAAAAATCGTGGAGATTATCGATAAGGTGTTTGATTTAAGACCGGCAGCGATTATCGAGGCATTGGATTTGAGAAGACCGATTTATAAGCAGACGGCAGCTTACGGACATTTTGGAAGAACAGATGTGGATCTGCCTTGGGAACATTTGGATAAAGTAGAGGAAATTAAATCGTTTCTATAATTATGAATCTATCAGGGAGTGAAGATATGGCCAGAGATATTGAGTGGAGAAAAAAGGAATTAAGTTTGGACGAAGTGGCAGAAAAGTTCCCGGATGTTCCAAAGCTTTTAATTCTAAAGATTGATGTACAGAGAAGAGGCGTAATATACACGGAAGCGGCTCAGCAGAAAATTGATCCTGAAATTCATCAGGTGCAGAGTGATGGGCTTCAGGGTTTCCGTATAGAAAAAAGATATTTCCCGGAAGGACTGATTCTCAAAGACGGCTCGTATTTGATAGTTTCATATGATTATGATTTTGATAATCAGAAAAGGGATCCGTATGTGGTGGACGTCATTGATGATGAGATTTGGATTACAGATGAGGGCAAACCGATTACACAGGTGACGTATTTTGTAAAACCGGATTATTACAACAAAAAGGCATCCAATGGGGAACCATTCACAAAGTATATTTCATCCAGACCGCAAAGAATTGATGTTACCCTGAATCAGTATTGCCATTTTTGGGATCGTCCGGGAGGAGGGTGCAAGTACTGCCCTCTGACACCAAACTATCTGAAACAGAAGCTGAAGGAAGAACGGACAAATATCAAATATGTTGTAGAGGCCGTTGAGGAGGCTTTGAAACAGGAAGGAAGATTTTCCGGGTTTATGTTCACGGGCGGTTCAATTCTTTCTGGAGCAAATATTCTTGATGATGAGCTGGATGCGTATATTGAACTTATTCAGGCGATTGGCAATCTGTTTGAGGACGGGAAGAAATTTCCAAGTCAGTTAATTTGCTCGGCATTTGATGAAAAACAGTTGGAACGCTTAGTGAATGAAATCGGTCTTACACATTATACAACTGATATTGAAGTGTTGGATAAGGAAAAATTCGCTTGGATTTGTGAGGGGAAAAATCACTATATTGGTTATGATGAGTGGAAGAGAAGATTGATTGCTTCCGTTGACTATTTCGGAAAAGGAAATGTTTCTTCCGGGATGGTGCTTGGTGTGGAACTCGCCACACCAAATGGATTTCCGTCAGAGGAGGAAGCATTTAAGGTTATTACGAATGAGGCAGAAACGATTGTGGAGCATGGAATCTCGCTGGCAGCGAATGTGTGGAGACCGGCACCCGGATCAATCTTCCAGAAACAGTATAATCCTTCGCTGGAATATTTTGTTCGAGTATATCAGAAATTTGATGAACTTCATCATAAGTATGGTGTGGGAAAATATACAGATGATTACAGAAGATGTGGAATGCATCCGGGACTTGATTTGCTTAGAGTATAGGAGAGAAGAATATGTCAGTTATTGAAGAAAAACTTAAACAGGATATTAACAGCCCGGCGAGTTTGAAGTCAGTTACCGCTGTACTTAAGTCCGGAATTCCGCATACTGTTTATAAAAGCTCTTTACATGTGGACGAAGATGGAAATCTTGCTTTTTTTGACATTTTGGAAAGCTCTAAGATTAATGAAGCTTTGGTATATTCAATCTGGTTTGACCGTTATGTCACTGTAAATATACTTACAGAAGACAAGAGGAGTTTTGAAATCATTGGAAAACCAAAGGAAAGTATTACACAGGGAAAACAGTTTGAGGAAGTTTACAAAGACTTAAAGCATACAAAGGGAAATGACTTAAATGCAATCTGGGTGATTGAGCCTTTGGAGGTTCGTGAAGAAACTTTTACGGTTCGAAAAGAACAGCAGGAAAGAGATTTTCCATTTTTAAAGCATTTGGATAGAGCTACCAAATAATAAAGAATGGATGAGGAGATGAGAGATATGGGAAAGAAGAAAAAAGTAATTGCGTTTATACTAATCATGACTCTGTTGGTAATCGGAGTAACCGCTTGCGGAAATTCCACAAGCGAGGCAAAAGCAGACAACACCTCGGAAGATGGCACCGTCAATTTAAGAGTTTCTTATTGGGATTATAATTTGCAGGGAAATTTGTTCGAGTTTGCCAAGGAATGGGGAATCTGGGATGAGGTCTTTACAGATGATAAGGTGAAGGTAGATTTGATCGCCTTTGAAAATGGTCCGGTTGCAAATGAGTCGATTACAGCGGGGGAACTTGATGCAGAGCTTTCTCTTGGAGATCAGCCGTTTATTACGGGAAATGCAAACGGGGTAGATACAAGTGTGATTGCCACAACGATGAAACAGGAGGAATCCTACATTACAGTTGTTGCAGCAGATTCGGATATTAATTCATATAAAGATTTAAAAGGAAAAAGTATCGGTGTAGGAATTGGAACCTTTAGCCATAAGTCGTTACTGGGAATTCTTGGTGAAAATGGGATTGAGGAAAATGAGGTAGAATTTACCAATCTGGGTGAATCACAGTACACGGAAGCGCTTACAGCAATTGAACGCGGAGAGTTGGATGCATACTTTGGATCGTGGTACAATCTGGCAGCGGCACTGGAAGAAGGCTCCGTAAAGCAGATAGGGGATTCCACAGGACATCCGTTAACAACTTATCTTGTGGTGACAAACTCGTTTATTGAGAATTATCCTGATATTACGGAAAAACTGACGGAGGTTTTGTACAAAACCATCGAGTATATCAACGAGAATAAGGAAAAAGCTGTTTCTGCTATCGCAAAGAAGTTGGACTGGGATGAGAAGGTTGCCTCGGAATTCCTGGACAAGGTGGAACTGGTTGCGGATTTGACAGAGGAGGATACGACATCTATCGAAGAGACACAGCAGTTTTTGATTAATCAGGGAGTATTGGATGAAGAGGTGGAAGGTTTGATAGAAAATCATACAGATTCTTCGTTCATCAAGAAGGTAAGGGGTGAAGATTAATGGCAGTGGAAATCAGTCAGAAATTAGCGGAAGTTCTTCGAAATGATTCTACCCTGAAGGTGATAGCGACATTATCGCCTCAGGGGGAGGTTCATTCTGCGGTAAAACAGTCATTGACGGTAGATGAAAACGGACAGATTATTTATCTGGAATTTTTTGAAAAGTCCCAGACAAATATCAATCTGGTAAACAGTATCTGGTTTGATAAGAAAATTTCCATTACAGCGGTAACGGCTGATAGAAGGAGTTTTTTAATCAAAGGGAAACCAGTTAGAACAAGAGTATTTGGAAAAGAATTTGAAAAATATTATAAGCAGTCGGAAGAAGGCAACAGAGATAATGATCTTGTAGCGGTATATTATATCGAGCCGGAAGAAATCTATGAGCAGACATATCAGGTTCAGCAGAAAATACATAAGGAAAAGTATCCATTGTATGTGCATTTAGATAAGTATGCAGATTAAGAGGTGGTTTTTTGAAAAAGAAAAAAGCAAACACAACGATTATCTCGAATAACAAAATATTGGTGGTAATTACCTCATTGATTTTACCGCTTCTAATTATTGTATTGTGGAGTGTGGGAAGCAATCATAACTGGTTTAATGCATCGATTATTCCTACACCGCATAAAATAAGGATTCAATTTGTCAAAATTGTTGAAGACGGAAGTCTGATAAAGCATATAGTAATCAGTTTTCGAAGAGTAATCTATGGATATTTTCTGGGGGCGGTTGCAGGAATTATATTGGGAATACTGATTGGGTTGTATTCAAGATTAAATCAGGCATTCATCATCCTTATCGGGGTGCTCAGACCAATTCCACCCATTGCATGTATTCCGTTGTTTATTCTTGCAATGGGAATAGGAGAGACATCAAAAATCGCTTTGATTTTTGTAGGCGCATTCTGGCCGTGCCTTCTGAATACCATTGCAGGGATTCATCAGACAGATGCAAAGCTGGTTGAAGTAGCGGAAATTTTTGGGAAAAATAAACTGGTTATACTCAAGGATATTATTTTACCGTCTGCATTACCGTCAATTTTCACGGGGCTCAGACTTGGAATCAGTACAGCCTGGTCCTGCGTGGTTGCAGCCGAAATGATTGCTTCTACCGTGGGTATCGGATATCTGATTATGTACGCCAGGGAAATGTCAAAACCGGCATTGCTTTTTATTGGAATTCTGACAATTGGAATTATCGGACTGATCATAGATTTATTGATGCAGTTTTTACAGAAGAAAGTTATATACTGGGAAGCAGGAAAAGGAGGAGATTATGGCAGTCGAAATTAAAAATGTAAAAAAAGTCTTCTCTATCAATAAGGATGAGATCGAGGTATTGCGGGATATCAATCTGGAAATCAAAGATAATGAAATTATCAGTATTGTAGGAGCTTCCGGTTGTGGAAAAAGTACTTTGTTGAAACTCTTGATTGGACTTGATGAGGCATCAGAGGGACAAATCACAGTTGACGGAAAAAGTCCTTTTGAAACGGACAGTACGGAAATAGGAATGATTTTTCAGGAAGCCAGACTTTTCCCGTGGAAAACCGTTGAAAAGAATATTGAGTTTGGAATCGAGAACAAAAGCCTGACCAAAGGCGAGAAAAAAGAACTTGTCAGCCATTATATCGAACTGGTTGGATTGCAGGGATTTGAAAAGGCACTGCCAAATCAGCTTTCCGGTGGTATGAAGCAAAGGGTGAGCATTGCAAGAACCTTAATCAATAAACCGAAAATATTACTTTTGGATGAACCTTTTGGTGCATTGGATGCTTTTACAAAAATCAATCTTCAGAATGAGATGCTTAACATCTGGGAGAAGGAAAAAACGACCATGATTATTGTGACGCATGACATTGACGAAGCGATTTATCTGGGCTCACGAGTCGTAGTGATGTCTCCAAAGCCGGGAGTGATTCAAAATACATTTGATATTCAGATTCCGAGACCGCGTAACCGGACGAGTGATGATTTTGATTATTACAGAAAGAATATTTATAAAGAATTCTTTGGTGAAAATAAGGAAAATATTGAGTACATAATTTAGGGGTGAGATATATGAGTGAAAGGAATTGGAGAGAGAAGGAACCCTCTCTCGAACAGGTGTTAGATAAGTATCACGGTGATATCAACAGATTTACAGTCCTAAAAATTGATGTGGACAGACGCGGTTTTGTATACAGTGATGAGGCTGCGAAGTTGGTAGATCCACAGAAGCATCATGTTGAACCGAGTGATTATATGACAGCTAACGGAAAAAAGTTCGCTTTTCCAATTGGACTGACAATGAGGGACGGAACAACAATTTGCGGAGGTCCTTCGCTGACAACGCAAAACAAGAATCGTGATCCTTATATCATTGATGCAGAAAACGGAAAGCTTTATATCACGGATCAGGGAGAAAAATTAGAGGAAGTTGAATTCTGGGAAAAGCCGGATTTTTATGATAAGACAACATCCAATGGAACACCGATGTGGCAGATTGCAACAGCGCGGCCGCAGCGACTTACCATTACACCGGGAGTAAAATGCCACTTTTGGGATACGCCTGGAGAAGGTTGCAAATTCTGCGGTTTGTTTTCAGGACATCGTTTAGATGATGGCGAATTTCGCGATGAAAAATATTTTCAGGATGTTACGGAAACCGTTGCCGAGGCATTAAAGCAAAAAGGAAGATATGCTTCTTATCATATGACTTCCGGTTCTACCCTTTCGGGACGAGAGGTATTTGATGATGAGGTTGAGCTTTATATAAAGACCTTGCAGGCAGCGGGAAAGGCAATTCATGCGGATAAGTTTCCGACAAAACTTGTTGCCAGCGGATTTAGCAGGCGTCAGTTGGAGAGACTTCGTGATGAAACCGGTATGACGGGGTATGTTACAGACCTTGAAGTGTTAGACAAAAATCTGTTTTCATGGATTTGCCCGGGAAAAGCAAGAATCATCGGTTATGATGAGTGGAAACATCGTTTGTATGAGGCAGTAGAAGTATTTGGACGAGGTCAGGTACATTGCGGACTTGTGGGAGGCGTTGAAAATGCCCAGCCTAATGGATTTACAGATGAAGATGATGCGTTAAAGACAATTTTGGCAGAAGCAGATGAAATCGCTTCGCATGGTGTCAGCTTTTCCGAATGCATATGGAATACATTGCCAACTTCCATGTTCGCCAACCAGAATACCCCAACTCTTGATTACTTTGTAAGACTTGCTTTAGGTCTCGCAGATATACGTAAAAAATACGGATTAGGAGTATATATTGATGATTACCGGAGATGCGGAAATCATCCAAATACGGATTTAGCCCGAATCGAAAAATGGTAGAAGGTGAGGTTATAAATGGGAAAACTGATAGGAGCGGAGTTATTAATCTTTGGCTCATTTTTGATTTCCTCCATTGCAGGTTTTGCGGGAGCAGCATTTGCTGTTCCGCTAACTGCAGGAATTGTTGGTTTGTCAAATGCCAGATGTGCGGTAAATATTATCAGCATTGCATTTAATTCGTCGATTGTTTATCAGCAAAGAAAAAAGATAAAATTGAAAGAAATTATCCCAATATTAGCCCTGGCTTGTACAGGCATGATGTTGGGATTTATTTTGAATAATTATATAAAATCCGATGATTTTCTGACCAAAATACTGGGAGGAATTATTCTGGTTATTGCAGTTATGCGGATTCTATTGAAAAAAGAGATTAAGTTAAATAAGATAACGTCGATTGTAATTATTTTGATATCGGGAGTTGTAAATTATCTGTTTTTATGTGGCGGAATCATTTTAGTTTTGTATATGAGTCAGCGCTATAGGGAAAAGGATGCTTTTCGGGGAAACAATGGGTTTCTTTTTGGCGTACAATCCATAATCATGTTGTTTATTCAGGCTTCGAGGGGGATGTATAATCAGCAGAATATTATGATTGGTTTTTGCGGAATTGTTCCGGTAATTCTGGCAACATATATTGGAAAAATAATATTGAAAAAAATCAGTCAGGAGACGTTTGAAAAAGTAACGTATTGGTTATTACTTGTCATGGCAATTATGCTGATTTTTTAAAACCCTGTAACGAATCTTCCAAAATCGTCATTAACAGGATAAAATGGTAAGAAAGGAGGCAGACAATGCAGTCAATGGATGAGATATATCAGAAATATGCAAAAATGGTATATAAGTATCTGCTTTCGCGGACACAGAGTCGTGATGTGGCAGAGGAACTGACGCAGGAGACTTTTTATCAGGCGATTCGAAGCATCAAGCGCTATGACGGAAGCTGTAAGCTCTCTACCTGGTTGTGCGCGATTGCCAGAAATCAGTTATTGGTTTATCAGCGTAAGCATCCGCAGGCAGAGGAGCTTAAAGAGTGTGACCGGATAACGGAATCGGCGGAAAAGAGTACGTTGGAATCCATGGACAAAGTGGAGCTTATGAAAAGACTGCATTTGTGTCCGGAACCTTTTCGCGAGATTCTTTATCTGAGGATTTTCGGAACCTTATCCTTTAAGGAAATTGGTGAAATTATGGGACGGACCGAGAACTGGGCAAGAGTGACATATTATAGGGGAAAAGAAAAACTCAGAAAGGATGTGGAGCAAGATGAAATATAATTTACCATGCGAGCTGGTCAGAGATTTATTCCCTTCCTATATTGACGGATTGACAAATGACGTTACGAATGAGGCGGTGGAAGAACACCTTGCGGAATGTGAAAGCTGCAGAAATATTCTTGAAACCATGAAGGAACCGGCTGAGGATCCGGTTGAGTCCGAGGATGAAACAGAGATTGATTTTTTGAAAAAAACAAGAAACACAAACCGGAAATATGTTTATCTCAGTTTTGCGGCAGCAGTGTGCATCATGGCACTGGTAATACTGGCGAAGATATTTTTTATTGGAGGATACATTAAGGAGAATATGCTTGCCTGCAAGGTGAGCGTGGAAGGAAATCATCTGTCCCTGAGGGGAAGTGTAAAAGATTCAGAGTTTGGAATTTCGAAGGTTAAGTATTCGGAAAAAGATGGGACAGTTACCGTTTCCTGTAAGGCGGTCAGAAAAAGCATATTTCACAAGGACGAGGAGTATCAGGCGGATTACGAAGCGGCCGGAGAGATAGAGCAGGTTCGGCTGGATGATCGGATTCTTTGGGAAAACGGGGAAGAGATAGACGCGGTTACATCCGAAGTTTATCAGACAAAGCATGCGTATATCGGGGATATGCCTGAAAATTTTCAGACGGCAACGGCTTTAAATATGGCGGAAAATATTGGAGCATTTACCAATGAATTGCAGACGTCGAAAGAACCTTATGGCTGGAAACTGCTTCTCGAAGAAGATATTCCAAAATCCCGGCGCAAGGGAAAAGAAGAACTTATGAAATCTTATGCATGTGTTCTTTTGGCGGTGATTGACAACCTTGGAGAGGTGTCCTATGAATACCGTTCAAACGGAACGGTTTATACGTTGAGTGTGCAGGAAGATGAAGCTTCCGGAGTTGCAGGTCAGAATATCAAAGAATGCGGACAGGATATCGTGCAGCTTCAAAAACTGATGGAAAAGACGGAACTTGTCCGGTAAGAGGAGAAGCCCAATGGGATTGAAGTCCCGTTGGGCTTTTTATTTGAGGCTTTTTTTTTTTGATAAAAGGACTTGACATTTTATCATTACACACTATAATTAAACTCAAAGTTTAATTATTGCGAGGTGATGATATGGGAAGAAGAAAAAAGGAGCCGAGAAGTGTGCACAGGCAAAATATTGCGCTGGCGGCATCGAAGCTTTTTATGGAGAAAGGGATTGCGCAGACTTCCATGGATGACATTGCCAGGGAGGCCGGGTACAGTAAAGCAACCCTGTATGTCTATTTCGAGAACAAGGAGGAGATTGTCGGAATTCTGGTTCTGGAGAGCATGCAGAAATTGTATGACTACATAGAAGAGGCATTGGAGGAGACGGTGACATATCGGGACAAATACGATGCAATCTGTGAAGCACTGGTGCATTACTGCGAGGAGTTTCCGTTCTATTTCCGGATGGCACTGGACAAGATTAACGTGGATTTTGAGGAAGGCAAGTATCTTCCGGAGGAAAAAGAAACTTATCAGGTGGGAGAGCAGATAAACCGCAGAATTGGAGAATTTCTTCAGAAGGGAATGGAAGAGGGTGCTTTCCGGCAGGATATCGAAGTCCTGCCAACCATTATCAGTTTATGGGGGATGCTTTCGGGTATCATCCAGCTTGCTTTTGCAAAGGAAGAATACATAGAAAATGCAATGGGATTAAAGCGGTCGCAGTTTTTGAAGCAGAGCTTTGATATGTTATACCGTTCGATTGCGGTAAGATAAAGGAGGAAAAAAGAATGCCAAAAAAAGTACTTGCGATATTGGGAAGCCCACATAAGGATGGTGTGATTGCAAAGATGCTGGAGCACGCGGTCCATATGGCAGAAAAGAAGGGCTATGATGTCACAATGATTGATTTGTATGAGAAAAATATGGAGTATTGTAACGGCTGCATGGTTTGCAGAAAGACCGGAAAATGTGTGAAAAAGGATGATATGCAGGAGATTTCGGAACTTTTGATGGGCAGTGATATCGTTATCCTCGCAGCGCCGGTTTACTGGGCAAATGTACCGGCACCGGTAAAGAATCTGTTTGACCGGCTGGCAGGAATTGTAATGGAGGAGACGATTGCATTTCCAAAGCCTCATTGCAAAGGAAAGAAGTATATGCTTTTGACATCATGCCATACACCGGCTCCGTTTTCATGGTTTGCCGGACAGAGCAGGGGAGTCATCCGTAATATGGATGAATTTTTTAAGACGGCTGGAATGAAATCCATGGGAAAGATTGTCTGTGCCGGTACGATGCAGAGATGGACGGTGCCGAGTAAGGTGATTCGCAAAATAGAGAGGTGCTTTAGATGAGAGAAAAGAAAAAAAGAGTAATAGTCGGAGCAGTTTTGCTTGTAATTTTGATTGGACTTATTTTTCTGGTAAACTATCTGCAGAAAGTATCCAAGTATCAGAATACCGTGAAAAATACGGTTATCGAAGATATTCACGCTGAGGATGTGGCAGACGGCGTATACGAGGGAGAATATGACGTGGATTTTATCTATGCAAAGGTAGAGGTGACGGTAGAGGACGGAAGAATTGATAATATTGAACTGCTGGAGCACAGGAATGAACGCGGAAAAAATGCGGAAGGCATTATCCCGCGCATTATAGAGGCGCAGAAAGTGGATGTGGAGGCGGTTTCCGGAGCGACCAATTCCAGCACTGTGATCAAGAAAGCCGTGGAAAAAGCTTTGGTACAGGGGAAGTCAAGATAATGTTAAGGCAATGTTAAGACACGAACTCCTTGGAATCTGTTACAATAGTGACAATTCATACAAGGAGGATTTAGAATGAAAGAATTAATCAAGCGGCCTCAGATTATGGAAGAGGCTGCGCAGAGCAAAAAGGGAATGATATGGATATTGGAGATTCTGGTGTTTTTATTGGTGGCTTATATCGGTCAGGTTTTGCAGGGGCTTGTGCTTGTCGTGCCGCAGACAAAGGCATTGTATAGCAGTCCGGCATATCAGGCGGCAATACAGTCCGGGGATGTAACTGCAGCAATGGAAGCCAGTGTACAGATTTCGCAGCAACTGACACAGTCTGATTGGTTTATGATTTTGAACCTGTTTTCGAATATTCTGATGATTGGCGTTGTATTTATCTTCTGCCGCTTTATTCAGAAGCGTAAGCTGCGCACTCTTGGATTTGTGAACAAGGATGTGTTCAAGTCCTATGGAATCGGTATGATACTCGGTTTTGTGTTCTTTGCGGCTTGTGTCGGATTGGGCATTTTGACTGGAGGTCTTACCATGAATGGCCTTTCAGATAATTTCACAGCCAATATCTGGGTGTTGTATCTTCTTGGGTTTATGGTACAGGGAATGGCGGAAGAAGTCCTCTGCCGCGGTTATTTCATGAGTTCTTTTGCCAGAAGATATCCGGTTTGGGTGGCAGTAGGGATAAATGCGCTGGTATTTGCCTGCATGCATCTGGCAAATCCGGGAATCGGAGTACTGCCGATTATTAACCTGTTTTTGTTCGGTGTATTTGCTTCCCTGTACTATGTCCGGGGCGGCAATATCTGGGGAATCGGAGCATTCCATACGGTTTGGAATTTTGCACAGGGAAATGTTTTTGGTGTCCGGGTCAGCGGGCTTTCCGTAACGAATTCCTTATTGTCTGTGACGGCAACGGAAGGCAAGTCGCTTATAAACGGAGGCAGCTTCGGCGTGGAAGGCAGCTTAATCTGCACGCTTGTCTATGTGGCAGGAATTGTCTGGCTTCTGACCAGAAAGAATAAGGATGAGGTGGAGGAAAGCAAGAAAATAGCGGCGCAGGCTTAAAGCCTGAAGCCGCCGCTCCCTAGCGGAGCAAATTCCAATCATCACTCGTACAGCCGTCTTGGCTGTAACGAGCTTTTTCATAAATATCATGGAGAGTCTGAGTCTTTTCCTGTTCGGAAAGACCGGCATCCTGCTCCAGTTCCGAAGGGGTAGCCCACGAGTTGGGCTGCCCTTTTGTTGCTTTTTTGATTGTTTTGCGGTAGCGTTTTCGAATCTGTTGCTCCGCGGACGGATGAGCATCTGTGGAGTCCGGATGTGCTACCGTGTCGGCGGAATCGGTTTGCCCGGCATTCAGAAAAACGGTTTCGTCTTCTGCTTCCACAGAGAAGCTTTGACCGGTTCTTTGAATATACCGGACTAAAAGAACAATCGCAGTTACAACAATCGCGACAATTACCAGAAAGCACAGAATCCGAATCAGCAGAAAAACCCACGCGGGAGTGTCCTGCTGGGCAATGATGGCGGCTGCAATCTGCTCGGACGATATTTCCGGATCGGATGGCTCCTGTGTACTGTGCATGACTTCCATAAATGTAAGAGTCGGTTTTTCCGCTTTGAGGTTCGGCAGAAACTCCCGCCCGTACAGAGCCGAAGGAAGCAGGAACAGAACAAAGAGAAGTGCGCCGAGGATTCCAATCATTCGGTGGCTTTTTTTCATGGTCTGAACCGGAAGACTGGCAACATGTCTGTTCTTGTGAATATAGGTATGCAATGCATTCATATAATAAAAGGCGGCACATATCAGAATGTCTGCAAAAAGCATGGTAAACGCAATATATAAAAAGGTTTTGAAATGAAAAAACATTCCGGCAACATAAAGGACGGTGTACCATACCCAGTGATAAGGCCTGGGACTGGTTAAGAGATCGGTGACTTCCCATTCCTGCACCGTAAAAACAGCCTTATCGCCGTGAGCGGCATAGAATTCCTGTTTCATCTGCCCGTAAGACACTTTGGTATAAGCGCGGATGATAAAAATCATCATAGTGAAAAATACGGACAAAAAGCAATAGACTTTTCCGGCAGGGTGATGCAGTCCAACCGTGACGAAGCTGAAAAATCCGGTTAATGCAGCCACGAGGACACCGGAAAACAGGAATAACAAAAAGTTCCGGAGCCTTTGTATAAGAATCCGGCTTATGACAAGCGCAGGCAACAGAAAAAGACTGCAGAAGGTTGCGCGCCAAAAAGTCGTACCTTTAAGCAGAAACACGCTTGCCAGAAAAGGGTAAAGCACGGCAAAAAGAAGGAGAGAATGGAACTCTGCCAGAATCTCCAGGATAAAAGGGCGTTTATAGTTCATAGTGTCACCTCCCATTCGATGGTCCGGACATGCGGAATGGCCGGAACCGGATTTTCGTCAGACGGGTACTTGGGAATTACCCACAAAAGCGAATTGACGGAAGCCGCAAACTGCCGGATTGCTTCAAGGGTTCCGGCATCCGTGTTTTTCGATATCAGTACACATAGCTGCTCCGGGCTCTGTGGTTCCATGGCTGCAAGAAGATCGGCAGCGGAGCTGCAAAAACCGTCAATGCAGGCAAGTTTTCGGTTGAGCTCTGCCATATGGGCGGCATTGGCAGGAAGGCGCATGGAAAAGATATCCGCTTCTTCTTTTTCCAGGGAAGCATTGCTGTACAGTTGCAGCGGCATGCGTCCTTTTACCAGCCGCGCGGCAAGGGAGGAGGTAATGCGAATCGTTTCCTCCACCAATGCGTCCGATTTCCAGATGTGCGAATCTTCCACATCAAAAATCAGAGACAGGTTCATGTTGGTCGTTGCATCAAACTGATTGACCATAGTGGTTCCCATGCGTGTGCTTGCCTTCCAGTTAATCCGGTTCATGGGATCGGAAGGCAGATATTCCCGGATGCCGGAGAATTCAAAGGGATCCGGAAAAACCTGATTCTGTACCGGAAGAGAACCGGAGATAGCCGTGCAGATGACATCAATGCGTCGGCTGTCAATCTGTGCCGGATATACATAGAGCATGGTATTCTGGGCAAGTGCCTTGTATTCCAGGTCGTGAAAGAAAAAATCAAAAACTTTGATATCGGCCTGTCTTATTTCATAGCATCCGCGTTTTTCGGCAGTGAAAGAGAGGGTTCGCGTAATCTTCTGATGAAACAGAAGAGAAAAGACATCCCTCTTGTAAGACTGGTCGGAGACAGCGCTGTTGTCGGCGGCTTCTCCCGTGAATTTTAAGCTGGCGTTCATGGCAATGCGGACCTCCAGTGCAGGGAGTGGCAGCCATTTGTCATTTGTGACAATCTCCTGAAGGACAGAAGTATCGCCTTCATAGACATAGGTATCGCGAAAATGCAGTGCAACGGAAAGTCCACGCTGCCACAGTCTGCGAATCAGGACAGACTGTACAATCCATGCGGCAAAAAGCCCCAATAATAATATCCAATACATAGTATGCGCTCCTTTAACGCCTGGTCCAATCTTCGGTAGGTACGGTGACAGAACTCAAAATGTCTGAAACAGCCTGTTTTGCGGCAGAAGCTGCATCAAAAGAGACATTCATGGTCAGCCGGTGGGCAAGAACCGGCACAGCGACGTATTTGATGTCTTCCGGTGTTACAAAGTCGCGGCCGCAAACCAGTGCATAGCCCTGTGCAGCGCGCAGAAAGGCAAGGGTACCGCGCGGGCTGACACCACAGGTGATCTGCGGTGTATTTCTTGTGGCATGAATGATGTTGACCATATAATCCAGCAGTTCTTTATGTACATAGATTTCGCGGCATTCTTTTTGAAGCGCGGTTATGTCTTCCTTTGTACATATGGCAGAGATGGATTGCAAAGGCTCATTTTTTATGAAGCGTTCGATCAGATGGATTTCCTTGTCGTGATCCAGTGGCTCCATGGAAAGCTGCATGAGAAAACGATCCATCTGTGCTTCAGGAAGCGGAAAAGTGCCGAGACTTTCCAGCGAATTCTGCGTGGCGATGACGAAGAACGGATCTGCCAGAGGATGCGTGGTGCCGTCCACGGTAATCTGGTGCTCCGCCATGCACTCCAGAAGACTGCTCTGTGTCTTTGGGGTGGCGCGGTTGATTTCATCTGCCAGAAGAATGTTGCAGAAAGCAGGTCCCTTGGTGAAAATAAATTCGCCGGTTTTCGGATCCAGCCGGTTCAGACCGACCACGTCGGACGGAAGCAGGTCCGGTGTGAACTGAATACGGCCGAATTCTGCATTCATGGAGCGGGCAAGGGATTTGGCAAGAACGGTTTTGCCGGTGCCCGGAACATCCTCCAGAAGGACGTGACCGTTGGCGGCAAGGGATGCTAAAAGCAGATGGATGGTGGTGTCATTTCCCACCATTACTTTTTGGATATTGTCTTTGATTGTCTGTAAAATTGTGTTGTTCATAAAACCCTCCTGATTGTCTGTTTATTTGCTGCTAATATCTATTGTAGGGGGAAAGAATGTAAGATTCAAGTTTTTCTTTTATCATCCGTTGACATTGATAGGCTGATTTGCTAAAGTTTATTTGTATTGGACACATTATAAATAAGTAGAAGAGCGAGGCATGAACATGGCTAAAATTATTTTGACCGGAGATCGTCCGACCGGAAGACTGCATGTCGGACATTATGTAGGTTCTTTGAAGAGAAGAGTAGAACTTCAGAATTCCGGAGAATACGATAAAGTTTTTATTATGATTGCGGATGCACAGGCGTTGACGGACAATTTTGAGAATCCGGAGAAGGTGCGTCAGAATATTATAGAGGTTGCATTGGATTATCTGTCGGCAGGACTGGATCCACAAAAGGCAACCTTGTTTATACAGTCACAGGTTTCGGAGCTTACAGAGCTGACTTTCTTTTATTCGGATCTGGTTACGGTGTCAAGACTGCAGCGTAACCCAACCGTGAAGTCAGAGATTAAACTGCGAAATTTTGAGGCAAGCATACCGGTTGGATTTTTTACTTATCCAATCAGTCAGGCTGCGGATATCACGGCTTTTAAGGCAACAACAGTTCCGGTTGGAGAGGATCAGCTTCCGATGATTGAGCAGACCAGAGAGATTGTCCGGAAGTTCAATTCTATCTATGACGAGGTACTGGTTGAGCCGGAAGCACTTCTTCCGGAGAACGAAGCGTGTATGCGTCTGCCGGGAACGGATGGCAAGCAGAAGATGAGTAAATCTCTCGGAAACTGCATTTATCTTGCAGATACGGAGGAGGATGTCCGCAAAAAAGTTATGAGTATGTATACGGATCCGACACACATTCAGGTATCCGATCCGGGACATATTGAGGGTAACAGCGTATTTACTTATCTGGATGCTTTCAGCAGACCGGAACATTTTGAAGAATATCTTCCGGAGTATCATAATTTGGAAGAATTAAAGGAACACTATCAGAGAGGCGGACTGGGTGACGTTAAGATCAAGAAGTTTTTGAACAACGTCCTTCAGGAAGAGCTTGCACCGATTCGCGCCCGCAGAGCCGAGTTTGAGAAGGACATTCCGGCGGTCTATGAGATTTTGAAGAAGGGCAGTGACGCGGCAAGGGAAGTGGCAGCGCAGACACTCTCCGAGGTGAAGCATGCGATGAAGATTGATTATTTTAATGATGAGGAACTGATTCGGGCACAGAGCCTGAAATATTCCGGAATTACAGAGTAGTAGCGGAAGTTTTAAGATTTATTTAAAAAAGCGTAGGACATCTTTACAACAGGGATTCCCGTGTATATAGTAGAGACAGATTTGAAAGGAGAGGATCATATGAAGAAGGTCGGCTTGTTGGCGGTTCTTGCAGCGGGGGCGCTTGCAATCGCCGGGTGCGGAAAAACCGCAAAAACGATTGATGCGGAGGCATTGGCAGGAAGACTGGTGGAGGAGATTGCATATGAGGATACCCTTGAGCTGGTGGATGAGGACACTGTCTCCATGAGCATGACTGTTCCGGAAGGAGTAAGCTCGATTATGTACATGGGGAGCGGTTCTACTGCGGAGGAAGTCGGAGTCTTTACGGCACCGGATAAAGAGACGGCAGCGGAGACAATGGAGGAAGTAAAAGTATTTCTTGATGATCAGGCAGATGCATTTGAGGATTATATACCGGAGGAGACCAAGAGAGTCGGTAATGCTGTGCTGGAGCAGAAAGAAAATTATGTAATCCTGTGTGTGTCCGGAGATCCGGATGCCGCAAAAGAAATTATAGAAGAGGCTTTTCAGTAAGATGGTATTCAGCAGTTTTGTTTTTTTACTCGTATTTTTACCAATTGTATTGTTTTTGTATTATATCTGCCCGGCAAGGTGCCGAAATGTGCTGCTTTTGATAGCAAGTCTGATATTCTATGCATGGGGAGAACCCATATATGTTCTGCTCATGCTGTTTTCCACGGTGTTTGATTATACGAACGGCAGATTAATTGAATATTTTCAAAAGAAAAACCGTCCGGGGAGTGCGAAGGTCACGTTAATCGTTGATTTGTGTGGAAATCTGGCAATCCTCGGATTTTTTAAGTATGCTGATTTTGTGATAGGTAATATCAACAGTATTACAGGGGCAGGATTGTCACTTTTGCACATAGCACTTCCAATCGGTATCTCGTTTTACACATTCCAGACGATGTCTTATACCATAGATGTCTACCGGGGAGAAGTGGAGGCGCAGCATAACATTCTGGATTTTGCCACTTATGTGACGCTTTTCCCACAGTTGATTGCAGGTCCGATTGTGCAGTACAAAACGGTTGCAAAGGAATTAAAACATCGCAGGGTGACCGTCACGGAGTTTTCCGAGGGAGCATTCCGTTTTTCCATCGGTTTGGCGAAAAAGGTGCTTCTTGCAAATCAGATAGGAAGTTTGTGGAATACAATTTCACAGATGCAGCAGCTTTCGGCAGCGACGGCATGGTTGGGTGCGATTGCATACAGTTTTCAGATTTATTTTGATTTTTCCGGATATTCGGATATGGCAATCGGACTGGGAAGGATGTTCGGGTTTCACTTTTTGGAGAACTTTAACTTCCCGTACATGTCAAAGAGCATTACGGAGTTCTGGAGACGTTGGCATATTTCCTTAAGCTCCTGGTTCCGCGAATATGTGTATATTCCGCTGGGCGGCAACCGCCGTGGAAAGGCGCGTCAGCTTTTCAATATTATGGTGGTTTGGATGCTGACCGGACTCTGGCACGGCGCGAACTGGAATTTTATTCTCTGGGGATTGTATTATGGTGTTCTTCTGATGATAGAGAAGCTGTTTTTGTTAAAGCGGCTGGAAAAACTTCCGGCATGGGTAGGACATTTGTACAGTATGTTTCTGGTGGTAATCGGCTGGACGATTTTCGCACAGACGGATATAGGAAGCCTTGCGGGATATTTTAAGGCGATGTTTGGCGGAAACGGTGCAGTGGACAGCAGCTTTTTCTATTTCCTGCGTTGCAATGCCGTGCTTCTCATTGCGCTGGTACTCTGCTCCATAGATTACAGGGGACTGGTGAGAAAAATCAGAAAAGGGGAAGCGGTGCAGAAAGAGGGAAACATTTATGATGTTATTGAGACATCCAGGGGATGGACGGCGGCAAAGCCGGTGATTATGGTTGCGCTGCTTGTGGTGTCTTTTGCATTTTTGGTGGGAGACAGCTATAATCCGTTTTTATATTTTCGTTTTTAGGACAGAGGTGCAGATTTGTGAAAAAAACAAGGATTGCGATTACAATCATTTTTATAGCATTTATGGGATTGGTATCCGGGATCAGCCTGATTACGCCGGACAGAAAATTTTCACCCAACGAGAATCGTTATCTGGCAGAGCCGCCGGGGATTTCAACGGATGATATATTAAGCGGAACTTTTCAGAACAATCTGGAGGACTATCTGAAAGATCAGCTCTGTTTCCGTGACGGATGGATTACGGTCAAAACCGGCATTCAGAAGCTTTGCGGCAACACCGATATCGGCGGAGCCTATGTGGGAAAAGATGGGTATGACTTCGAAAAAATCACACCGGAGGATGTGGATGATAAGCTTGTGGATCGTAATATACGGGCGGTTTCGGATTTCTTCGAGGAAACTTCTGCGTCAATTGGGAAGGAGCATGTCTCATTTCTTCTGGTGCCGACTTCGGGACTTGTGATGGAAGACAGACTTCCGAAGAATGCGAGATTGTTTGACCAGGCGGCATACATTGACCGGGTGGAAGACGCGATGAAGGACTATTCTTTCATTGATGTGAGAGGGGAGCTTAAGGAGCACAATAAGGAGTATCTCTATTACCGGACGGATCATCACTGGACGACAGATGGTGCTTATATTGCTTATGAAAAATGGTGTAGCAGCACGGGGCGTACCTGCCCGGATAAAGCTGAGCTTGAGCAGAATACGGTAACCGAAAAATTCAGGGGAAGTCTGTATTCCAAGATTCTGGATGCGGATTCTGCCTATGACAGCATATGGACCTATGGACTGACAGAAAAGGAAGCCTTTGGCAGTACCGGTTGCAAGGTTACCATTGATAACAAGCGGACTGTGGACACTTGTTATGACGAAAAAAAGCTGGAAGAAAAAGATAAATATGCGTACTTTTTCGGCGGAAACTATGGAGAGGTTCACATTGAGAATACCGATAAGACCGGGGACAAAGGAAAGCTTCTGGTGATTAAGGATTCTTTTGCAAACAGCTTTGTGCCGTTTCTGGTGAATGACTACGACGATATTTACATGGTTGACTTGCGATATTATAATGGAGATATGGCAGAATATCTGAAGGAAAATCAGATTACGGATGTTCTTGTGTTATATAACATTTCCAATTTTATTTCGGACAGAAATTTATACAAACTGTCCGGCGGAAGATTAGGATAAATGGGGAAAGGGGCAGAATCATATGAGAAAAAAGAGAGTCGTTGTGTCCGTTCTTGCAGCGATACTGATCATGTCTGCACTGACAGGCTGCAAAAAGGAGGATGCAAAGGAGACGGAGAAAGGAACAGAGGAAATGCAGTCCTCGCAGGAAGCCGTCACGGAGACGGAGCAGACTGCTGTGGAGGAATCCAAATATCCGGAGATTGTATCGGATGAGAAGATTAAGGATTACGACAGTGTTGTCCGGGTTGGAGACAGTGCATATGAGATGTATACCTATCTGGATGATGTGGCGTCCAATTATGCAAAATGTATCAATAAGGAGGCTACGGCATTAAAAGGAAAGGCAGATGTCTATGACATGGTGATTCCTCTCAGCTCGGAAATTACATTTCCGGATAATCTGCGCAGCGAGATTAAGTCCGGGGACCAGCGTGAGGCAATGCAAAAGATTCAGGGAAAGATGAAAGAACCTGTCATCAATGTGGATATTTATGACAGTCTGATGGAGCATCGTGACGAATATATCTATTTTCGCACGGATCATCATTGGACAACACTTGGAGCCTATTATGCATATGTTGATTTCTGCGAGGCGAAGGGCATGGAGCCGGAGGCTCTGGATTCCTATAAGTCAAAGGATTTTGATGGATTTCTCGGATCTTTTTACCATGATACTTCAGACGCCAAGTTAAAGGCAAACCCGGATACCGTTACCGCATATTATCCAAATTCCGAAAGCATTTTGCATGTGACGGCTTCCGATGGAACGAAATATGACTGGCCGGTGATTTACGATGTGGAGAATTACGGTGCTTCACTGAAATACAGTACGTTTATTGCCAGCGATAACCCATATACGGTAGTTAAAAATAAGGATTTAAAAGATGGAAGCGCCTGCATTGTGGTGAAGGAATCCTTTGGAAATGCTTTTGTGCCGTTTCTGGTAGATCATTATCAGACCATTTATGTGATTGATTACCGGTACTGGACGGGAAGCATCAGCGAGCTTGCGGAGAAAAAGGGCGTATCGGATGTTATATTTGTAAATAACCTGTCCATGATTCGCAATAAGAATCTGGTGGGAAAATTACACAGGGTATTATAAACATATTATTTACAAAGGAAAGGAGGCGGATCTCGTGGTTAAATATTACAAGACAGATGACCGGAAGATTCACGAAGAGAAGACAATCAGGGATGGAGTATGGATACAGATGGTAAACCCCAGTATGGCCGAGGGCCAGATGGTGGCAGATATGCTGAATGTCGATATCCAGGATATTCTTGCGGCTTTGGATGAAGAGGAAAGTTCACGTATTGAACTGGAAGACGGATACACACTGATTCTTGTTGATATTCCTTCCATAGAGATTCGCCATGAAAAAGAATCCTATACGACAATTCCGCTTGGTATAATCCTGACAGCGGATGAGATTATTACAATCTGTACGGAGGACACACCGGTTTTACAGGCATTTTTGAATAACCGGGTAAAAGAATTCAGTACAAAGAAGAAACTCCGTTTTGTCTATCAGATTCTCTATCGCATTGCAGCTCTCTACCAGAGTGACCTGCGTATCATTGACAAGATGCGGACGGAGATTGAGGAACGTATCGGCAAAGATACGGAGGAGACGGATCTGATTGCATTGCATGAACTGGAGTCAACGCTGGTTTACTTTGCAACCTCTCTTCGTGCCAACGGAGTAGTGCTTGACCGGCTGACACGTTACAAGAGGCTGGAGCAGTATCCGGAGGACAAGGAACTTTTGGGTGATGTAATTGTGGAGAACAAGCAGGCTATCGAAATGACCGGAATTTACCGAGACATCATAAACGGTACCCGGGAGCTGCTTTCTTCCGTGATTGATAACCAGATGAACAGCATTATGAAATCTCTGACGGTTATCACTTTGATTATGGCTATTCCAACCGTTATTTCCGGAATCTACGGAATGAACGTAGACTCCCGCTGGGTGCCGCTGGCGTCTGCCACGCATGGATTTGCGATTATTTGCGGAATTATCGTGGTAATCTGTGTGATCTTGTTTATCTGGCTGCGAAAAAAGCGGATTTTGTAGGGCGCGTTGACAGGTGCCGCTTTGTGTGCTATTCTTTTATTTAAATGTTTTAGCACGTTAAAGTGCTGTAACCCAAAAGGAGTAGAAGTTTTATGAAAACATTTTCAGACATACTTGTAAAGATTGATGATTTTGTGTGGGGACCGGTGATGCTGATTTTGCTGGTCGGCACGGGAGTGTTCCTTACCATTCGTACCAAGGCATTATGTTGGAGAAATCTTCCGTATGCATTAAAGAGTGTACTGAGTAAAGAGGCGCGCCAGAAAAAAGGGGAGGGTGATGTCTCACCTTTTTCGGCATTGACGACGGCATTGGCCGCCACCATCGGAACGGGTAATATAGTCGGTGTAGCAACGGCGATGGTATCCGGTGGACCGGGAGCGTTGGTCTGGATGTGGATATCCGCAGCGTTCGGACTGACATCCAAGTTCAGTGAATGTATGTTGGCAATTAAGTATCGTGAGGTCAATGAGAAGGGCGAGATGTCCGGCGGACCGATGTATACGATGAAAAAAGGCTTCAAGAACAAGAAGCTTGGCGCAGTTTTAGGATGGCTGTTTGCGTTGTTTGCCGTGATTGCATCTTTCGGAATCGGAAATCTTACGCAGGGTAATTCCATTTCATCCGCGTTGAATACTACATTTAATGTGCCGGTATGGGTTACGGGAATCGTTATTACGGTGCTGGCAATGCTGATTATACTGGGTGGAATCAAGTCGATTTCCAAAGTATCGCAGGTGGTTGTACCGCTCATGGCGCTGTTTTATGTCGTGGCAGGAATCGTCATTATCCTTGGAAACATTCGTAATGTGCCGGCCGGAGTTGTTATGATTTTTAAGATGGCATTTTCCGTAAAAGCCATAGGCGGTGGTTTGTGCGGAAGTCTGGTTGCGTCCATGATGCAGGCACTTCGTTACGGTGTTGCCAGAGGTGTGTTCTCCAATGAGGCAGGTATGGGTTCTGCGGCAATTACCGCGGCAGCCGCAAGCACAAACGATCCGGTTCGTCAGGGTTATATTAATATGACGGGAACTTTCTGGGATACGATTGTGGTATGTACGATTACCGGACTTTGTATTGCAAGCTCAGGAGTGCTTGGCTCGACGGATACGGTATCTGCCGGAAACTATACATATGAAGCGCAGGCGGACGGAACGGAGGAGCTGCTCTTTTCTCTGGATGACGGAGAGACAATTTCGAATAAGTCCTACGAGATTTCGGGTATGGGAACAGATTCGGATACGCAGGAAAAAACCATGACGCTGACACTGGGAAGTGAAAAGCTGGAACTGACGTTTAAGGAGCCGGAGGAGCAGACTACTGAGGAGCTGGCTTCGTCGGCAACACAGCCTGATTTTGTGGGAGTCTGGCAGGATGAGTCCGGCAATGAATATGTTCTGTCTGCAGACGGCACCTTGGAATATCGCGAATTGGTGTCGGGATCTGCATTGACCATTTCCGCGTTTAAGACCGTTCTGGGAGAACCGGGCGGCTGGCTGGTATGTATTGCGATTGCACTCTTTGCTTTTTCCACGATTCTTGGATGGGAATATCACGGCGAGAAGGCCTTTGAATATCTGTTTAAGACACACCGGTATAATGTGGTTTACCGGATTGTGTTCTCGCTGGTGGTATATCTGGGAGCTACCACGACGCTTAAGATTGCATGGAATTTCTCGGATATTGCAAATGCGCTTATGGCAATTCCGAATCTGATTTGCCTGCTTGCATTGAGTGGTGTCATCGTGGAAGAGATGAATCGTTATCAGAAGATTATTCAGGAAGAAAAAGCGGCTAAGAAAAAGAATAAATAAAGAAAAGGGATAGCGAGGTGTTCGCTATCCCTTTTGAAATCTTCCGCTTGCGCCGCAAGGCAATACAAGTCCGTTGGAAGTTACCGGAAGTCCGATTTCATCAGCCGTGATGGTGCCGTGGTATTTGCCGAGCACAGTGTTCATCATATAAGAAAGAACCGCAGGCTGAAGTCCGGTGGTATAGGAGTTGATCAGGAAGAACAGAGGGGTGTCCGTTAAAAGCTGGCTGCATAACTGTACCAGCGGATAGACACATTCCTCGATTTTCCAGATTTCACCCTTGGGACCGCGTCCGTAGGACGGAGGATCCATGATAATGGCATCATAATGATTGCCGCGGCGGATTTCGCGTTCCACAAACTTGACGCAGTCATCCACCAGCCAGCGGATGGGTGCGTCGCTGAGCCCGGAGGAGGCTGCGTTTTCTTTTGCCCAATTTACCATACCCTTTGAGGCGTCCACATGGGTGACACTTGCACCGGCAGCAGCCGCCGCCAGTGTTGCACCGCCGGTATAGGCAAAAAGATTTAAGACTTTTACGGGATGTCCCTTTTTTACTTCATTCTGAATCAGTTCGGAAAACCAGTTCCAGTTGGCAGCCTGTTCCGGGAACAGACCGGTATGTTTGAAGCTGAACGGCTTTAAGTGAAAAGTGAGTTCTCTTTTAATAGGAAGAGAGTAGTGAATCTTCCATTCCTGAGGTAGATCAAAGAATTTCCATTCGCCGCCGCCTTTGGCGCTTCTGTGGTAGTGTCCGTTCATTTTCTTCCAGCCCTTTTCTTTTTTGGGGGTATCCCAGATGACCTGAGGATCCGGGCGAACCAGAATATATTTGCCCCAGCGTTCCAGCTTCTCGCCTTTGGAACAGTCAATCACTTCATAATCCTTCCATTTATCTGCTAACCACATATGATTTTCTCCGTATCTTTTTTAGTAGAGGTCTACGCAGACCTCGTGCCTGATATTTGCATCACTCCAATTATAGGGTAGGTTTTTCTGTGCGTCAATAGTGAGAGAAATGAAAAAACAGAAAAAATAAAAAAAGCTCTTGCTTTTTGGAAATAGACCATGTATAATAGTCATTGCTGTGGCATGATAGCGTTGAAGCGTGAGGTTGCTGCCTTCGTGGCAGGTTTTCCGTGGAGCGAATGTCAAGTTAGGAAACTGACGACAAGTCACTGTACAAACAATACGGTCTACCAAAGGTAGAGACAACGTGTGAAAGTTCGTAGATGAGGGATCCGGTGAAAGCGGGAACGCCCGCCATTGAAAATCCCTTCGGGATGGGCGAGCGCAGGCAACAAGGGATCCGGCGCAGAGCGCCACCTTATTGCAGAGGACACACACGGGAATGTGTACAGTCACCGCTTGTCGTACTATTCAAAAGTGCGAAAAGGAGGCGACTTTTTTTATGGCAAGTCAAGTAATGAGAATCACTCTGAAGGCTTATGATCACGAATTGGTTGATTCATCTGCCAAGAAAATCATCGAAACTGTAAAGAAGAACGGATCACAGGTGAGTGGACCGGTACCTCTTCCTACTAAGAAGGAAGTTGTTACAATTCTTAGAGCTACTCACAAGTATAAGGATTCCCGTGAGCAGTTCGAGCAGAGAACTCATAAGAGACTGATCGATATCGTTACACCGACTCAGAAGACAGTTGATGCTTTATCACGTCTTGAGATGCCGGCTGGTGTGTACATCGATATCAAAATGAAGCAGAAGTAATTAAGGCATCATTTGATTATGTAAATCCTGAATAGTTCATATATATTCTAGGATGAACGGTTCCGCTACTCCGCAGCTTAGGCATAAGTCGGGCAAGAGGCGTTCCGCTGTAGAAGTTGTGTTAGACTTGAAAGAGTCTGACATGCAGCATCGGCTGGGAAGAGAGCTGATGATTGAAAAAACAGGAGGTAAAAAATGAAGAAAGCAATTTTAGCAACAAAAGTCGGAATGACGCAGATCTTCAATGCAGACGGCGAATTAGTGCCGGTTACTGTATTACAGGCTGGTCCGTGTGTTGTTACTCAGGTTAAGACAGTTGAGAACGACGGATACAGTGCAGTCCAGGTTGGCTTTGGCGACAAGAAAGAAAAGGTTGTCAACAAGGATGCCAACGGTAAGAAAGAGATTCGCAACAGACATGGCGTGAATAAGGCAGAGATGGGACATTTTGCCAAGGCTGGCGTGTCTGGTAAGAGATTCGTCCGCGAGTTCAAGTTTGAGAACGCAGATGAGTATAAGCTGGCAGATGAAATCAAGGCTGACATCTTTGCAGAAGGTGATAAGGTTGATGTAACTGCTATTTCCAAAGGTAAAGGTTTCCAGGGTGCTATTAAGAGATTAGGTCAGCACAGAGGACCGATGGCTCATGGTTCCAAGTTCCATCGTCATCAGGGTTCCAACGGTGCATGTTCTTCTCCGAGCCGTGTGTTCAAGGGAAAAGGAATGCCTGGACATATGGGAAGCGTAAAGGTTACAACACAGAATCTTGAAGTTGTAAGAGTTGACGCTGAGAACAACTTACTGCTGATCAAGGGAGCAGTTCCGGGAGCTAAGAAAGCTCTTATTACCGTAAAAGAGACTACAAAAACTGCAAAATAGCGCAAAGTTAAGAAAGGAGGATCTTTACGATGGCTAAGGTAGCTGTTTATAATATGGAAGGTAAAGAAGTAGATTCTATCGAATTGAACGATTCCATTTTTGGCGTAGAGATAAATGAACACTTAGTTCACATGGCTGTGCTTCAGCAGCTTGCAAATAATCGCCAGGGAACACAGAAAGCAAAGACACGTTCTGAAGTTCGCGGCGGTGGAAGAAAACCATGGAGACAGAAGGGAACAGGTCATGCAAGACAGGGTTCTACAAGATCTCCGCAGTGGACCGGCGGTGGAGTTGTTTTTGCTCCGGTACCAAGAGATTATTCATTCAAGCTTAATAAGAAGGAAAAGAGAGCGGCATTAAAGTCAGTCCTTACTTCTAAGGTTTCTGACGGAAAGCTTGTTGTAGTAGATGAGCTTAAGCTGGATGAGATCAAGACAAAGAAGTTTGTTGAGGTTATGAACAACCTTAAGGTTGAGAAGGCATTGGTTGTATTGAACGATATGGATACAAACGTAATCGCTTCTGCAGCAAACATTCCGACCGTTAAGACAACTCAGACAAATGAGTTAAATGTATTCGACGCATTAAAGTATGATACAGTAGTAGTTACAAAAGCTGCTGTTGCAACAATCGAGGAGGTGTATGCATAATGGCAAACGTACAGTATTATGATGTAATCCTCAAACCGGTAGTAACAGAGAAGAGCATGGCAGCCATGAGTGAGAAGAAGTATACATTTCTTGTTCACCCGGAAGCAAATAAGACCATGATTAAAGAAGCAGTTGAGAGAATGTTCGAAGGAACAAAGGTTGCAAAGGTCAACACAATGAATTGCGAAGGCAAGACCAAGAGACGCGGAAGAGTCGTTGGTAAGACTGCTAAGACCAAGAAGGCGATTGTTCAGCTGACAGAGGATAGCAAGGACATCGAGATTTTCGCCGGACTTTAATAACAGGATGTACGCGGATGCGTGCACAGGCGACAGGTCACAGGTTATGCGTCAGAGAAGACGCGATAAGTAAAACATTGAAAGGAGAAAAACAATGGGAATTAAGACATATAACCCATATACACCTTCCAGAAGAAATATGACCGGTTCCGATTTTTCCGAGATTACAAAGAAGACTCCGGAGAAGTCACTTACAACTTCTATCAAGAAGAATGCTGGTCGTAATAATCAGGGTAAAATTACAGTAAGACACCATGGTGGTGAGAATAAGAGAAAATACAGAATTATCGATTTCAAGAGACAGAAGGATGGTATTCCGGCAACAGTAATCGGTATTGAGTACGATCCGAACAGAACAGCAAACATCGCATTGATTTGCTATGCAGATGGTCAGAAGTCATATATCCTTGCACCGGCAGGGCTGACAGACGGTATGAAGGTTATGAACGGACCGGAAGCTGAGGTAAGAGTTGGAAACTGCCTGCCACTGGAGAACATTCCGGTTGGTACACAGATTCATAACATCGAGCTTCTTCCGGGTAAGGGCGGACAGCTCGTTCGTTCCGCAGGACTTTCCGCACAGCTTATGGCTAAGGAAGGAAAGTATGCAACACTTCGTCTTCCTTCAGGCGAGATGAGAATGGTTCCGATTCAGTGTAGAGCAACAATCGGTGTTATCGGAAACGGTGACCACAACCTTGTAAATATTGGTAAGGCTGGACGTAAGCGTCATATGGGTGTTCGCCCGACAGTTCGTGGTTCTGTTATGAACCCTAACGACCATCCACACGGTGGTGGAGAAGGTAAGGCTCCGGTTGGACGTCCGGGACCATGTACTCCATGGGGCAAGCCTGCACTTGGTCTTAAGACCAGAAAGAAGAACAAGCAGTCTAACAAGCTTATCGTAAGAAGAAGAGACGGTAAAGCGATCAAATAATTAGGAGGTTGAAGAAATGGCACGTTCACTTAAAAAAGGACCATTTGCTGATGAAAGCTTACTTAAAAAAGTAGATGCTATGAACGCTTCCGGCGACAAGTCTGTTATCAAGACTTGGTCCCGTCGTTCTACTATTTTCCCATCTTTCGTTGGACATACAATTGCTGTTCATGACGGAAGAAAGCATGTTCCGGTATATGTTACAGAGGATATGGTTGGACATAAGCTCGGAGAGTTCGTCGCAACAAGAACTTACAGAGGACATGGAAAAGACGAGAAGAAATCAGGCGTAAGATAATATTAGTGAAAGGAGGTTTCATCCATGGCAAAAGGACATAGATCCCAAATCAAGAGAGAGAGAAACGAAGTAAAGGACACAAGACCTTCAGCTAAGTTATCTTATGCTAGAGTGTCAGTACAGAAGGCTTGCTTCGTATTAGATGCAATTCGCGGTAAGGATGTTGCAACAGCGCTTGCAATTGTTTCCTATAATCCGAGATACGCTTCAAGCGTAATTGAGAAATTATTAAAATCAGCCATCGCTAACGCTGAGAATAACAATGGAATGAAAGCAGAGAACCTTTATGTAGCAGAGTGCTACGCAAATAAAGGACCAACAATGAAGAGAATTCATCCTAGAGCACAGGGTAGAGCTTACAGAATCGAAAAGAGAATGAGCCACATTACAATTGTGCTTGATGAAAGATAGGAGGCAATCATGGGACAGAAAGTTAATCCTCATGGCTTAAGAGTTGGCGTTATCAAGGACTGGGATTCCAAGTGGTATGCAGAAGGTGATTTCGCTGATTGCTTAGTAGAAGATTACAATATCAGAACATTTTTAAAGAAAAAATTATACGCAGCCGGTGTTTCTAAGATTGAAATCGAGAGAGCATCTGATCGCGTTAAGGTTATCATCTATACCGCTAAGCCGGGTGTTGTTATCGGTAAGGGCGGAGCTGAAATCGAGAAGATTAAGGCTGATGTGCAGAAATTAACTACAAAGAAGTTAAATGTAGATATCAAAGAAGTTAAGAGACCGGATAAGGATGCTCAGTTGGTAGCTGAGAACATCGCTTTACAGCTTGAGAACCGT
>JAQXZD010000029.1 GCA_029227035.1 Lachnospiraceae bacterium | reverse complement strand
CTAGCGAATGCGCCGTAAACAATCTTCTGTGCAACACCCTTCTTACCATCTAACATAATGTTGTTGATAAGCTTGGTAACCACTTTGTTGTTGTACAACGGATCTGCTAATACGTCTCTCTTCTGAGTATGTCCTTTACGTGGCACGTTACTTCCCTCCTTAACTACTTTTTGATATTCATCGTTAAATCAACGGTACTCACATGTGTCTTTCTAATGTGTTCGTGCTGTGTAATGCAAAAAGCATTACCTTTTATCTCATAAAATGAAATAATTCCAACACTAACCTATTTAGTTCTGTTTGTGATACAATTGTCTGCTAAATAAATTATTTAGCTGCCTTCGGCTTCTTTGCACCGTATTTTGAACGGGCCTGCTTTCTGTTCGCTACACCGGCGGTATCTAATGTACCACGGATAATATGGTAACGAGTACCTGGCAAATCCTTAACACGGCCGCCACGAATCAGAACAACGCTATGCTCCTGCAGATTGTGTCCCTCACCCGGAATATAAGATGTTACTTCGATTCCGTTGGAAAGACGTACTCTGGCGATCTTACGAAGAGCTGAGTTAGGTTTCTTAGGAGTTGCTGTCTTAACAGCAGTACAAACACCTCTCTTCTGTGGAGAAGAAGTATTGATAGGCTTCTTCTTCAGTGAATTGAAACTTCTCTGAAGTGCAGGTGCTGTTGACTTCTTTACAGTAGTCTGACGTCCTTTTCTTACTAACTGGTTGAATGTTGGCATTGATTTCACCTCCTGTAATTATTTTAAAAGTGTGTACTCTTATACACGCTAAAATATTATATAAACTTCCGCGGAACTTGTCAAGAGATTTTTTACGTTTTTGTTTAATGGAAAATTCAACGAAATTTCTTATCAAACAAAAAAACCGCAGATAAACTACGGCTTTTTTGTCATTCAAGATTTTATTCAACTGTCTCCGGCTCCGGTATGGTAACGGTAGGAATCATTTCTTCCTCATCCATATCAAAGTCTGAGAAATCGTCAAACGAAAGTTCTTCTTCCTCATTTACATCACTGTCCAGCTTAATATTGCGGTATCTCTTCATACCGGTTCCTGCCGGAATCAGCTTACCAATAATAACGTTCTCTTTCATACCGATAAGTGGATCTATCTTACCCTTGATAGCTGCATCCGTAAGAACCTTTGTGGTCTCCTGGAAGGATGCCGCTGACAGGAAGGAATTCGTTGCAAGGGATGCCTTGGTAATTCCAAGAAGTACCTGAGAGCCTGTGGCAAGAGTCTTTCCTTCCTCTTCCAGTTTCTCATTTAATTCCATGAAGTCAAGTGCATCTACCATGCTTCCCGGAAGAAGATCAGAGTCTCCATTGTCCTCCACACGGATTTTCTGAAGCATCTGGCGTACAATTACCTCAATATGCTTATCGTTGATTTCAACACCCTGCAGACGGTATACACGTTGTACTTCGCGAAGCATATAATCCTGAACCGCACGAACACCCTTAATTTTCAAGATATCATGCGGATTTACAGAACCCTCTGTCAACTCATCACCGGCTTCCAGTGTTGCGCCATCCATAATCTTGATACGGGAACCATAAGGAATCAGATAAGTCTTTGTCTCCCCGGTCTCCGGGTTGGAAACAATAACCTCTCTCTTCTTCTTGGTATCTTTAATCGTTGCAACACCGGCAAATTCTGTGATAATTGCAAGTCCCTTCGGCTTACGTGCCTCAAAAATTTCCTCGACACGAGGAAGACCTTGCGTGATATCGTTACCTGCCACACCTCCGGTATGGAAGGTTCTCATGGTAAGCTGTGTACCAGGTTCTCCGATAGACTGTGCCGCGATAATACCGATTGCTTCACCAACCTGCACTGCCTGACCGGTAGCCATGTTTGCTCCGTAACACTTCGCACATACACCCATATGGGAACGACAGGTTAAAATTGTACGAATCTTAACACTTGTAACCGGCTCTCCCTTTGCATCCACACCCTTGCTCACAATAGCTGCTGCACGTCGAGGTGTAATCATATGGTTTGCTTTTACAAGCACGTTGCCATCCTTATCGCAGATGGTCTCGCAGGCAAATCTTCCTGTAATTCTCTCCTCAAGACTCTCAATCTCTTCCTTACCTTCCATGAATTCCTTTACTACCATACCCGGAATCTCACGGTTTGTATCTGCACAGCAGTCAGACTCACGAACAATCATATGCTGCGATACATCAACAAGACGTCTGGTCAGGTATCCGGAATCGGCTGTACGGAGAGCTGTATCGGAAAGTCCCTTACGAGCTCCATGGGCAGACATGAAGTACTCCAATACGTCAAGTCCTTCTCGGAAGTTGGACTTGATAGGCAACTCAATCGTTCTACCTGTTGTATCAGCCATCAATCCTCGCATACCTGCAAGCTGCTTAATCTGCTTATCGGAACCACGGGCTCCGGAATCGGCCATCATAAAGATGTTGTTATACTTATCCAGTCCGGTCAGAAGAGCTGTGGTAAGCTCATCATCCGTCTCTTTCCATGTCTCTACTACTTCTTTATAACGCTCTTCCTCTGTAATAAGGCCTCGCTTATACTGTCTGGTAATCTTATCCACAGTATTCTGTGCATCTTCAATCATCTGCGGTTTCTGTGGCGGAACGGTCATATCGGAAATGGATACCGTCATAGCAGCTCTGGTGGAATATCCGTAACCCATTGCCTTAACATTATCCAGCACCTCAGCAGTTGTTGTTGCGCCATGAATATTGATTACCTTCTCAAGGATCTGCTTAATCTGCTTTTTACCAACGTGGAAATCTACTTCCAGCTTCAAAGCATTTTCCGGCTTGCTTCTGTCAACAAAGCCCAGATCCTGCGGAATAATCTCGTTGAAAATAAGGAGTCCAAGGGTAGTCTTAACAAATCCCTTTGCCTCTGTTCCGTCCTCCAATGTAACCTGACGATATACATAGATGGACTGATGAAGCGTGATTTCTCCATTCTCATATGCAAGCAGAGCCTGATTCATGCTGCCGAAATGATATCCGAACAAATCCATCGGCTTACACAATACACGACGATTATTATCTGTCGTATCCTCGAACCAGATCAGATCATATAATCCGATTTTGCTCTTTCCTGTTTCATCCGGTAAAGTATCCTTCTTCAACTCTTCCAGATCTGTATAGATTGTATCGGATACGGCAACCGCATCTTTCTGATCCTTATAATCTGCAAGCTTATGCATGGTCAGATAATAAATACCAAGCACCATATCCTGGGAAGGAACCGCTACAAGTCCTCCGTCAGACGGCTTCAACAGGTTGTTCGGTGACAAAAGCATAAAACGGCATTCTGCCTGTGCTTCCACGGAAAGAGGAAGATGGACAGCCATCTGGTCTCCGTCGAAATCGGCATTAAAAGCGGTACATACAAGCGGATGCAGCTTAATTGCCTTTCCTTCTACAAGAATCGGCTCAAATGCCTGAATACCAAGTCTGTGAAGTGTAGGAGCACGGTTCAGCATAACCGGATGCTCTTTGATTACCTCTTCCAAAACATCCCATACTTCCGGCTGAAGTCTCTCCACCATCTTCTTGGCACTCTTAATGTTATGCGCCGTTCCGTTTGCAGCAAGCTCTTTCATAACAAACGGTTTGAACAGCTCGATTGCCATCTCTTTTGGCAGACCACACTGATAAATCTTAAGCTTCGGCTCAACACAGATAACGGAACGTCCGGAATAGTCAACACGCTTTCCCAACAGGTTCTGACGGAAACGTCCGCCCTTACCCTTTAACATGTCGGAAAGTGACTTCAAAGCTCTGTTTCCAGGTCCGGTAACCGGTCTTCCCCGGCGTCCGTTATCAATCAGCGCATCAACTGCTTCCTGAAGCATACGCTTCTCATTGCGGACAATGATATCCGGCGCTCCAAGATCCAGAAGTCTTCTCAGTCGATTGTTTCTATTGATAATTCTTCTGTATAAGTCATTCAAATCAGACGTTGCAAAACGTCCACCATCCAACTGTACCATTGGACGAAGATCCGGCGGAATAACCGGAATAACCGTCAAAATCATCCATTCCGGCTTATTCCCTGACTCACGGAAAGCCTCAACTACCTCAAGGCGCTTAATGATACGGGCACGCTTCTGTCCGGTCGCATTTTCCAGCTCTGCCTTAAGCTCTGCAGAATCCTTTTCCAGATCAATTGCCTGCAAAAGTTCACGAATTGCCTCTGCACCCATTCCGACACGGAATGTATTTCCATACTGTTCTCTTGCTTCCTGATACTCTGCCTCGGAAAGCACCTGCTTATAAGCCAGTGATGTCTCTCCCGGATCCAGCACAATATAAGATGCAAAATAGAGAACTCGCTCCAATACACGCGGGGATAAATCAAGTACCAATCCCATACGGGACGGAATTCCCTTAAAATACCAGATATGAGAAACCGGAGCTGCCAGCTCAATATGTCCCATACGCTCTCTGCGGACGCTTGACTTTGTGATTTCTACACCACAGCGGTCACAGACAACACCCTTGTAACGGATTTTCTTATATTTTCCACAATGACACTCCCAGTCCTTGGTTGGTCCGAAAATCTTCTCACAAAACAATCCGTCTTTTTCAGGCTTCAATGTTCTGTAATTGATTGTCTCCGGCTTCTTGACATCGCCATGTGACCACTCACGGATTTTCTCAGGTGATGCCAATCCAATCTGAATGGCATCAAACTGCATTGCCTGATTTGTGTCCTTATTATTTGTTTCTGGCATTGTATGACACTCCTTCCCAATTATTCTTCATCAAGAACTTCTTCTGCGTCATCAAAAAGTTCTGCAGTATCATCGAAGTCGTCTTCGTCATCTTCGTCGTTTTCTGCCTCAATATCTATCAATTCCTCGTTCTCGGAGTCAAATTCCTGCTTTGTGAATCCATGCTTTTCAAAAGACTCACTGTCCTCAAACGCATAATCCTTATCATTGCTGATAATGGAATTGATATCGGTGTTTCCGTATTCACTGGTCTCGATCAGCTCAACTTCGTTTCTGTCCTCATCAAGCACCTTAACATCCAGACCCAATGACTGCAGCTCCTTAAGAAGCACTTTGAAGGACTCCGGAATACCCGGCTCCGGAATATTCTCTCCCTTAATGATTGCCTCATATGTCTTCACACGTCCAACCACATCATCGGACTTGACAGTCAGAATCTCCTGAAGTGTGTAAGCGGCACCATATGCTTCCAATGCCCATACTTCCATCTCTCCGAAACGCTGTCCACCGAACTGTGCTTTACCACCCAGAGGCTGCTGGGTTACCAGAGAGTAAGGACCTGTAGAACGTGCATGGATCTTATCATCTACCAGATGATGCAGCTTCAGGTAATGCATGTGTCCAATGGTTACTTTTCCGTCAAAGTATTCTCCGCTTCTTCCGTCACGAAGCTGAACTTTTCCATCACGGGAAATCGGAACTCCCTTCCACACGCTTCTGTGTGCACGATTCTCTGACAGATAAGACATAACATCCTCTCTCAGAATATCCTTGTACTTATCATAGAAAATTTCTGTGCCTTCTGCCCACTCAGGAGCCTTGGCCTCTTCCGCATCAAACGGAAGATTTACATAATCGTTGGCAAGTTCCAGCGTATCCTGAATATCAATCTCCTTCGCACCGTCGAACACCGGTGTCTCAATATTAAATCCCAGTGCTTTTGCCGCAAGACTCAGATGGATTTCCAGCACCTGTCCGATATTCATTCGGGAAGGCACACCAAGTGGATTCAATACGATATCAAGCGGACGTCCGTTTGGCAGATATGGCATATCTTCCACCGGAAGAACACGGGAAACGACACCCTTGTTACCATGACGTCCTGCCATCTTATCACCGACAGAAATCTTACGCTTCTGAGCGATATAAATACGAACAGATTCGTTTACTCCCGGAGACAGTTCGTCTCCATCCTCTCTTGTAAATACCTTGGCATCTACGACAATACCATAAGCTCCATGCGGTACCTTCAGGGAAGTATCACGGACTTCTCTTGCTTTTTCTCCGAAAATGGCACGTAAAAGTCTCTCTTCGGCCGTAAGCTCAGTTTCTCCCTTCGGTGTAACTTTTCCTACCAGAATATCACCGGCGCGGACTTCTGCACCGACACGGATAATACCATGCTCATCCAGATCCTTGAGGGCATCATCACCGACACCCGGTACATCTCTTGTAATCTCTTCCGGTCCCAGCTTTGTATCACGAGACTCTACTTCATATTCCTCAATATGAACAGATGTATATACATCATACTCTACCAGTCTCTCACTCAGGAGAACTGCATCCTCGTAATTGTATCCTTCCCATGTCATAAAACCAATCAACGGGTTCTTACCAAGTGCAAGCTCTCCGTTGGAAGTGGACGGTCCGTCTGCGATAACTTCACCGGCCTCAACCTTCTGCCCCTTAAATACAATCGGTCTCTGATTGTAGCAGTTTGACTGGTTACTTCTTGAGAATTTTGTCAGAATATATTCTCTTCTGTTTCCATCTTCCTCACGGATGATGATGCGGTTAGACTCGGAGCTTTCCACAACACCGGCTGCCTTTGCAACCACACACACACCGGAGTCCACGGCAGCCTTTGTCTCCATACCCGTTCCGACAACCGGAGCCTCCGTAGTCAGAAGCGGTACTGCCTGACGCTGCATGTTGGAACCCATCAGAGCTCGGTTTGCATCATCATTCTGCAAAAACGGAATTAATGCCGTCGCAACAGAGAACACCATCTTCGGGGATACATCCATGTAATCAAAAGCAGTCTTATCATACTCCTGTGTCTCTTCACGGTAACGACCGGACACGGAATTACGTACAAAATGTCCCTCTTCATCAAGCTTCTCATTAGCCTGTGCTACATGGTAATTATCTTCCTCGTCTGCCGTCATATAGACAACTTCGTCTGTAACACGCGGATTTTCAGGATTACTCTTGTCAATCTTACGGTAAGGCGCCTCAACAAAACCATATTCATTGATTCGCGCATAACATGCCAGTGAGTTAATCAGACCAATGTTCGGTCCTTCAGGCGTCTCAATCGGGCACATACGTCCGTAATGGGAATAATGTACATCTCGAACCTCGAATCCTGCACGGTCACGTGACAATCCACCAGGTCCCAATGCAGACAAACGTCTCTTATGTGTCAACTCACCCAGAGGGTTGTTCTGATCCATGAACTGTGACAACTGGGAAGAGCCAAAGAACTCTTTCACAGCAGCCGTAACCGGCTTAATATTAATCAGGCTCTGCGGAGAAATCCCCTCCAGATCCTGTGTTGTCATTCTCTCACGGACAACTCTCTCCAAACGTGAAAGTCCAATGCGGTACTGGTTCTGCAGAAGTTCTCCCACTGCACGGATACGACGATTACCCAAATGGTCAATATCATCATCCGTTCCGATACCCCACTCCAGATGCATATTATAGTTGATGGATGCAAAAATATCCTCCTTTGTAATATGCTTCGGAATCAGATCCACAAGGTCTCTCTTAATTGCAGCAATACGATCCTCCAGAGAATCATATTCCTCCATAATCTGCTGTAAAACCGGATAATATACAAGCTCTGTTACACCGATTTCCTTCGGATTCTCAATCTCCGGAATCCATGCCTGAATGTCTACCATCATGGAAGAGAGCACCTTCACGTTACGTGTCTCTGTCTGAATCCATACGGCAGTAACTGCAGCATTCTGAATCTGGTCTGCCAGTTCTCTTGTCACTGTTGTTCCTGCTGCGGCAAGCACTTCACCGGTTGACGGATCTATTACATCCTCTGCAAGAACCTGTCCGTTGATACGGTTCTTCAAAGCCAGCTTCTTGTTAAATTTATATCTTCCGACCTTTGCCAGATCATATCTTCTCGGATCGAAAAACATGGCAGAAATCAGACTCTCTGCACTTTCAACCGAAAGCGGTTCACCCGGCCGGATTTTCTTGTACAGTTCCAACAGACCTGCTTCGTAGCTTCCCTGCGGTTCACGTTCCGTAATCGCCGGATCCTTCTGCAGAGACGCCAAAATCTTAGGCTCCTCGCCAAACATGTCAATAATCTGCTGGTTGGTGCCCACACCAAGTGCACGAAGCAATACCGTAATCGGCACCTTTCGCGTTCTATCTACTCTTACACTAAAAACGTCATTGGAGTCCGTCTCATACTCTAACCATGCACCACGGTTCGGAATAACGGTACAGGAATACAGGGTCTTTCCCACTTTATCATGAGCAATTCCGTAATAAATACCCGGAGAACGCACCAACTGGCTGACGATTACACGCTCCGCTCCGTTAATGACAAAAGTTCCGGTTTCTGTCATAAGAGGCAGATCTCCCATGAAGATTTCATGCTCGTTAATCTCATCTGTCTCTTTGTTATGAAGTCTAACCCTGACTTTCAAAGGCGCTGCATACGTTGCATCTCTCTCTTTGCACTCCGGAATTGTATATTTTACATCATCTTCGCATAATGTAAAATCAACAAACTCCAGACTTA
>JAQXZD010000028.1 GCA_029227035.1 Lachnospiraceae bacterium | reverse complement strand
TGTTCTTTTAATAATTCACTAAGCACACCTAATTTTCTGACAGTAGTAGAAGTACTTTTTCCGTTGCTGTTTTTAAAACTTTTGGTGATATAAAAGGACTCTGAATTTTTTGATTTGGTCGTTGTTATTCTCATAATTTCTCCGTTTTTCTTTTAGTATACCATACTTCTTAAACAATTACCACCCATTACTACTAAATAAAACAGAAAATTTGACACAAAAAATGCAGGTAAATCAATACCTGCGACCACTTTTTCTAATATTCAACTGTCAAACTCCCGAGCATCCATGCTCCTTTTATTAACTTTCCCTGTCCTTTTACCTGCATAATATATCGTCAGCTTTTTTCAAAAATTTAACCCCCAAAAGTATAATTTGCATTTACAGGGAAATCGTATTATAATAACCACATTAAAAAGAATTTCAAAGGAGGATTTATCCAATGGCTAAGGTTACCAAAGACACTATGATTGGAGAACTTCTCCAGATCGATGCCAACATTGCACCTATGCTCTTAAATATAGGCATGCATTGTCTCGGATGCCCGTCTTCACAGATGGAAACAATCGGTGAGGCTGCAATGGTTCACGGAATTGAACCGGATGATCTGGTGAATGATATCAATGATTTTTTAGAGCATGATGCAAATGCTTAAAATTTTCAAATAATATAAGGAGAATGGCACAAGCCATTCTCCTTTATTATTTACAGTTCTGCTAATACCTGAAGCGCTTTCGGACCTGTAATTCTCTTGCCGTGTTCCTCAAAATATGCGCCAACTGCCGGTGTGTAATTTCTCTGTACTGCATATTCGCATATAATATTGCACACCTTGTTAAATTCTGCCGGTGTATGTCCATCCTTATGAACCACCAGATAAAACCGATTCTTGCTCTCGTTTTTATACAAATCGTTGCTGCCGTTGTAAAAGTTTACAAGCACCCGGGCAAGACGTTCAACCTGCTCCAAATCCGGGAACTCATACATTCTCGTCAGATTCTCCGGAACCTGTACCGCTTCCGATTTCTTCTCCTGTACTTTCTCCGACTGCTCCTGCGCGCTTTCTTCCCGATTGTCTTCCTGGATTTTCTTAAAATATCCTAAGATATCGTCCGCACCCTTCAGACCGGCTGCACTCTGTGAACCCGATTCATAAAAAATCTCATCCTCATCCGGCTCGGAAAAATTGGAAAAACGTGTGTCCAGTTCTTCCGGATATTCTACCTTTGTAATCAGCAGAATCAGGGATTCCGAAGACAACGGAATCGCCTCTACCATCAGCGGTATATCATTTACCTCAAAGCCAAACTCATAATTGGCCTGTTGTATCATATCCTGAAATAATATTTTTGCCTTTTCAGAACCATATGCCAGCTCCCGCAGATTAATCTGCCGGTCCGCCAGATCCTGCTTCGTCAATGTACAGCGGATCTGATTTTCATTTACTTTTTCAATTTTCATTACAATCACATCCTTACCTTAAAAATCTCTTGTAAGTACATTTTTTGAACAGATATTATTATAATCAACTGCCCATGTCTTGTAAAGTTTAGAACTTATAAAATATTTGTAAAAAAAATTTTTAAAAAAAATGCTTGCATTTCAAAATTACATGTGCTATAAGTTTATGCATGAGATGCGTTTCCAACCCAAAGGAGCGTATGACAAATTATAACAATTTTATTTTGTCCGGCAGATACGAGCTTATAAGACCTCTTGGCCAGGGGCAGAGCGGAAGTGTCTATTTAGCCAGACAGCAATCTTTGAAGCTGGATCGTGCCATCAAACGTTTCCCCAAAACAGACACGCTTTCAGGCTTCGCAATTTCAGAAGCACAGATTCTAAAGTCAGTTCAACACCCGGGAATTCCCACCATATTTGATTTTGAAGAAGATGAATCGTATTACTATCTGGTGGAAGAATATATACAGGGTGATTCTTTGGAAGCTTTTTTGCTTCATCAACAGTCAATTTCCCAGAATTTATTTTTAAAATTTTGTGAGCAGCTATGTGATATTTTTTCTTATCTGCACACTTTGCGACCGTCACCGATTCTGTATCAGGATCTGAAACCGGAACACATTATAGTATGTGGATTACAGATTAAATTAATCGACTTTAATGTTGCTTCATTTATTACCAGCTCTGGAAATGACTTCAACCGCTTCGGCAATTGTGATTTCTCGGCACCTGAGCTTTACGATTCAGAAGAAGTCACGTTGGCATCGGATATTTACAGTATCGGGAAAATTATGGAATTCATGTCCTGTTACCTTGATGCCTCATTAACCCGAAGTATTCAGCCTATTATCCAAAAAGCAATCCATGCAGAGCCGACAAAACGGTATCAGACCGTGGAAGAACTCTCTGCCGCTATACAAAAAACAGGAAAAAACATGGGCGAAACGCATCTCAGGCAGACCATCGCAGTTCTCGGAAGTCATCCGGGCTGCGGATGTACACACATTGCACTTTCTCTTGCGACCGCAATGAACCATCTCGGCATGGACGCAGTTTATCTGGAACGCAATTCCGGAAACTGTCTGCGTAAAGCCGTTATGCAGATGGAACATGTATGGGAGCGGGATGGCTGTTATTACAATCATGGTTTCAGAGGCTGCCCGAAATACGATGAAGGCATCGAAATTCCGACACCGGATGCAGAGGTAATCATTGAAGATTACGGATGCAATTATTGCTCTGCCAACCTTGCAACTGCAGATAAAATTCTTTATGTCTGCGGCGGGGCAATCTGGCATCGTGACGATGCAAAGCCTGAAGACTATCTTCTTAACCAATTCAGGGATCGTCTCTGTGTCATTGCCAATCTGTGTGATCATCATTCTGCCGTATTTTTTGCCAGAAAATTTTCCATGCCGGTATATTCCTATTTCTATGATACGGAAATATTCCATGCCGACAAACGAAAACGGGACTTTGTCCACTGGCTGTCTTTAGAGAAAGGAAGGAACCGCTTATTTTTTCACTTAAGAAACCCTTTTTTCCGGCTCCTGCAGAAATAGGAGTCTGTGGGACTTCCGCCAATGTTGGTGTAACGCATCTGTGTATTGCGCTGTCCAATTATTTGCATAGCAGATATTTATCAAAGACGGCTTATTATGAAGTAAATGCAAGTCACGAAATCCATATGCTTTCCAAAAAAGCGGATTCGACTGCATCCTTTCGCCATCAGGGTATTATCTACTATCCGGACATGACTATACGCAGGCTGTCTGAATCCGACAGGCAACAATATCAACACTGCATTCTGGATTTTGGGTGTCCTACTTCCTATATGTTGCCGGAATTCATCCGATGCAACCGGAAGCTTCTGCTCATGAATGTAAGTATATGGAAGGATCCGCAACTTGAGAAGTTCGCTCTGCAACTACAAAGATACCATATATCATGGGATCATATGAAAATAATTGGAATGGGTGGAAATAAAAAAGACTATGAGCGGCTTTCAAAACTTTATGGGATTCACGCGGTTCCCATGCCTTACCTCGAAGATCCGTTTTACATTACCTCTAAGAAGTTCAGTTTCTTTGAGCAGATTATGAAAGGAGAATAGTTATCACAATAGTAGATTATCACGATCAGTTTCTGATCACATTTGGATCAGAAGAACACCGGGGATTTCTTATTACAATTACCGGTGTAACAAATAACACATACACTGCTTCCGATTTGGAAACATTGTAATTATGTAACTTATCAACTTAAATTTAAAATGATTGGGAATTGTCAGATGGGTTGGGAGTCTCAATGCATAAACACTCATCCCCCTGATAAAAATGAAAAAAGAGAACCGGGAACCGGTATGAAAATGTGCCGGTTCCCATTTTATTCCGATTGTATCATTTTATTTGAAACTATCCTGTTACAATGCTATAATCTGAATGTGTGGTAAAATGAAGAAACAGAAGTTCCAAAGGAAGGATATAACATATGAAGAAAAAAGCATTACCGATATTAGTTGTCTGCGTTTTGATTGTAATAATCGTTGCAGTCATGGGAGTGGTTTCCCTGATTCAAAAATACACCCCAAGCAGAGAGCATCAGGATCTGAACAGCTATTATGGTGTTACTTCCAACGATGAAGTTGCCATTGTTCTTAATAATGAAATCAATGAAGCAAAAGCGATTGTAATAGATGGTCATGTATACATTGATTACCAATTCCTGCATGACTATATCAATAACAGATTTTACTGGGATCATAATGAGAATGTCCTGCTTTATGCTACCTCTCAGGATTTAATCACCGCCACGGCAGACAGCAGCACCTATCTGATTACCAAATCCTCCGTGGATTACGGTCGTCCCGTAGTAAAAGCCAACTCCGATTCTGCCTATGTGGATTTGGATTTTGCAAAGCAATACTCTGATTTTACTTATAAGTATATTGATAATCCGCACCGCATTGTCATCACCAACCAATGGGGCGAATATGAAGTTGCTTCTCTGAAGAAAGATTCCAATATCCGTGTAAAGGGCGGCATCAAAAGCCCCATCCTGAAGTCGGAGAAGGCCAAGACCGAAGTTACCGTAATCGAAAAGGGGGATAACTGGACAAAGGTTATGACCGACGATGGAATTATCGGTTATCTGCAGAACCGTAATCTCTCTGCCGGTGAAACCAAAACACGAAAAAGCGATTTTCAGCCGGACACCTTTGCACATATTAAGAAGGACTTTGAGATTTGCATGGCATGGCATCAGGTTACCAACCAGTCCGCCAACGCTGCTGTCTCTTCTGTTCTCTCCGGCACAAAAGGAATCAATGTCATTTCGCCTACATGGTTTTATCTGAATGACAATGACGGAAACCTTGCCAACCTTGCCAGTCTTGATTACGTCAATTATTGTCACTCACAGGGCGTAGAGGTCTGGGCACTGGTAAGTAATCTTGAGAATAAGGATGCGGACAGCACCGAAGTTCTGACGCATACTTCCAAGCGGCAGAATCTTGTGAATCAGATTATCTCCATGGCCATTCAGTATAATCTGGATGGAATCAACCTTGATTTTGAAGCCTTAAACCGGGAAGAAGTTGGAGATTCCTATATTCAGATGGTACGTGAACTTTCCATTAAATGTGCAAATAATGGTATTGTCCTTTCCATTGATAACTACGTTCCAACCGAATATACTTCCTTTTATAATCGGGCTGAACAGGCAAACTTTGCGGATTATGTTGTGATTATGGGCTATGACGAGCACTATGCCGGTTCCGATGCCGGTTCGGTTTCTTCCCTGAACTGGGTAAAGCAGGGCGTTGCCGATACCCTCAAGGAAGTTCCTGCCGAACAGGTGATTCTGGGTATGCCTTTTTATACAAGAGTCTGGGCGCTTACCCCGGAAGATGAAAATGCAGACAGTGCAGATGCAGACACCGATACCGCTTATGAAGTAAGTTCTCAAATTTATGGCATGCGTGCCGCAAATGAGCTTCTTGCAACAAAAGGTGCCGTAAAAACATGGCAGGAAGACTGCGGGCAGAATTACGCGGAATTTACGGACGGCAACAGCAAATACCAGGTCTGGCTGGAGGATGCCGCTTCCGCAGAAGCACGACTTAAGGTCATGGATGAGAATAAACTTGCCGGAGCTTCTTTCTGGAAGCTTGGCTTCGAAACAAGTGATGTCTGGGATACAATTATCAAGTATATTAATTAGAATCTCTGCATAAATTGAATTAACGATTACAAAAGCCTTTTGCCATAAGCAAGGGGCTTTTATTTCCTTTTGCAGAGGTATTTATGAAAAAGAAATTTGAAATGTTTATGGTGGTCTGCCTGCTTTGCAGTTCTTTTTTCCTTGCCCGCACAACTGCATCCCTTGTCTCTTCCAAAAAAGCCGACTCTTCCAAACCTTGTATTATGCTGGATGCCGGGCATGGCGGTGCAGATCCCGGCAAGGTCGGATGCAACGATATTCTGGAAAAAGATTTAAATCTTGCCATTGTCTACAAATTAAAAACTCTGTTTGAAAATAAAGGATTCCGCGTAGTCCTGACACGGACAGATGACAAAGCGTTGTGCGATGAAAATTCCAAGAATATGAAAGTGGAAGATATGCGAAACCGCGTCTCGCTGATTACAGAAACCATGCCGATTATGACCATCAGCATTCATCAGAACAGTTATCCGGACAGTTCCGTTTCCGGTCCTCAGGTATTTTTCTATGACCAGTCTCCGGAGGGACAGATGATTGCCGGCATTGTCCAGGACAGTCTGAATACCATTATGGAACCTCCGAAACCACGCGTTTCCAAGTCCAATAACGACTATTACATATTAAAGAAAACACCCACACCTACGGTTATCGTAGAATGTGGGTTCCTGACCAATGAAACGGAAGCTGCCAACCTGATTGATGAAGCCTATCAGGAAAAGCTTGCACGTGCAATCTACTGGGGCATCTGTGAATACCTTACTGATCCCCAATTACCTGAAGCGACTGAATGAAACACTCTGCAATATGGTACAGGCGGCTGGTCTGTACCGTATTGGAAGCATCTTCTGCCAACTCTCCGTTTTGTCTCATTTTCTGTTCTCTTCCAATCTCTGCCATCTCATAGTGGGAAAGCGATAAATCCGGCGCATGGACTACGCGAAGATCCACAATTTCTTCTCTTCCGTCCACACCTTCTGCAATAAGTTCCGCAATCTCATCCTTGCAATAAGAGAGAAGTTGTTCCGTTGTACTGCTGCTGGCTGCAACCAGACCGGTTATCATGTCATCTTTTGCCTGGAAAGATGCCGCGATTCTTCCTACGCGTCCTCCGTCAAAGAGAATATCCACAACACCCTTTTCCTCCTTGCCTCGTACCACCTTAAGAGATACTCCAGTGACAGACTCTCCAATCTGCACCGGAACCATATAGCACTCTTCTCTTGCCTGCCTTGCACAGATGGAAAACTGTGCGGTCATCTGACGCATGGCCCGGATATCCAGTGTGCTGATCTCCGGGTTCTCCGTGATCATCGTGTCCATTACTTTCTCTGCAACATCCGCAAGCTCCTCCTGTGCATCTGCCAGTGCTTCCGGATTCTGTGCTGCTTCCCCGAAATTCTCTAAAACCTTCTCCTTCATCTGCTTAATCATTTTTCTGGACTCTGTAGAGTACCCATTCTGCTTCCAGAGAAGATTCATCATCTGATTCGGCTTACGGAGCATCTCACTTGCTGCCAGCACATTTGCCATACTGTTCGGTATATCATAGTGATCCAGATAAGAGTACACCTCCTCCGGTGCAGAAAGTACCTTCTGGTACATGTAAAGCTGCTCCTGTCTGTAATTCTCTGTAAGCTGCTGCTCCGGTTCGGTTTCTTCCATCTGTGCCAATGCTTCCGCAAGCTGTTCCGGTGTCATATTCTCCACCTGCGGTTCTCCCAGACGCGACAGTTTTTCCGGTGTAATCTGATCCAGAATATCGCGCAGACAATTCTGCTGAAAACCGGCTTCTATCTGTTCATCAATACGCAGGGTATCACTCTTTGCCTGAACTCCTTCAAAATCATCCGATACCCGGTAATCCATGGTATTTCCTTTTTTGCTGGAACGAACGGCTGTCAGCAGATTTCGCATGGTAATATCTGCTCCCTGATTCATAAGAAATCCAAGTGCTGCTCCATCTGTCTTCTCCACCTGTGCAATCAGACGATAGATTCCGATATAGCAGCTCCGCTCCTCTTTCGAAATCTCATGATTCTGCTCCATTCTCCACAGGAACTTGTTGAAACGCTCCTGTTCTTCGCTACCGGTCTCCTGCTTGATTTCTTCCACAGCCTTATTCAACTGCTCCATACTCATATCAAGAGGATTCTCTCCTTTACGAATCATCTCCATGGTAACCGCCGGATTCATGTTACGGAAAGCGCGCTGCATCTCTTCGTCCATTCCCTTAATCGTGGTCAGATTTTCCGGTGTAATCTCGGTATTGTTATATGCAAGAATACGGACCGCACGGCGATTTCCCTCTGTGATGTCCATATTCATATCGGTAAGAATTTCGTTCACATTTGCAAAAGCCTTCTGGATACTGTCGCCCATATCCTTCCGCGGACTTGTCATTAACGCCTCATAGGACTGCCGCGCTTTGTCAAGCTCCTGCTGAAGCTGACTACCTTTGTCATGAATGGTCTGAATACTATCGGACGCATCAATCTGACCGATTACATATGCCGGCTGTTTCTTTAAATCCTCAAAAATCTCAAGGGTTTTTGCCATGGTATTGACATTTTTCCAGTTGGAGCCAATACCGGCACTTTCAAGCAGTCCGTGATAATACACTTCCTGCTCCTTAAGGTTCTCCACCAACTCCTCAAGAGGCTGTGTATCCACCTCAATACCATTTCGTTCCATAACCTTGCTTCCCTGAATGGTCATGGCAAGACGTGTCTCTTCAAGCTGACGTCTGGCTGTAATCATGGATGCATCCTGCGGACGTTTGCCGGCTGCAATTGCCTTTGCCATCGAATCGATAATCTGATTCCAGTCAACCTGATCATTTTTTATCTGCTCGGAAAGAGTTCCCAAGTCCTTAAAATACTGAAGATTGTCCCCCGTAAGCGGAATATCGTTTGCAATGAGCCACTTACTTCCGGCAACATTCTCCTCATCCACTTCCAGCTCGGCTTCCGTAATAATCTCTTCAATCTGCGGCTGAAGGGAATCAAAATCGATATTGGATTCCTCACTGCTGATTACCGCCTCATTCGTTCCGCTGTGTTGTGCCGTATAGACATTGCTGATACTCGGCTCCATCTCATTCTTAATCAGGTATGCCTTCGCCTCATCACTGACCTCCGGAAGAGAAACCGCCTGCTCCAATGCCTTTAAACTGTCCTCCATGTTCGCATCCGTTACCGGCAGATCGTTTGCCTCCAAGGTCTGCCTTATACAGTTTGCTACAGCCGGATTTCCGGTAATCTCCTGCAATTGCTCCTTGGTCAGCGTATCCCCATATTGGGAGATGTCCACACCCGCTTTTGCCAGGACTGCCTTAATCTTGTCCGTCACGGTAATGATGGTACGGCTGTCCATATCGGCAAGTGAAAAGCCGTCCTCTTCCATCTTTTTATAGTCCTCTGCAGAAGTTGTATTGGATACAATCACCATTTCGTTCTTACGGTTCTTCTCTGTTGTACCCTGCTCTTTTTCCAACTGCTCTACTGCAGTTTCCTTATCCTGCTTTGCCGGGTTCGGGTAGGTCGCCATATCAATGCTCCCCTTATCCGATACTCCCGCCGCCTTATCAAATCGCACATTATTGGCAGATAAAGGATCACTTTCCGGCATAAATGACTGATATGCTGCCATTGCTCTTTTGTTGTGATTCTTTTTTGCCTTTGTCGATATATCATCCATTAAGTTTGTCGTCTGTTCTACCAGCATATGTCAATCCTCCATATGCATTATATCGGACACTTATCCACAAAACTAAAGAAGCTGTACAAATTTATGAACCTTATTGCCCATAAATCCGTACAGCTTTGTTTATCTAATATTTAAAAATTGCTACTCCAAACGGCGGAAGCGGATAGGAAATGGAATAGTCCCTGCCATCACACTGATCCTTTACTGCCTTATAGGAAACCGGACGGTTCTCATCTGTTCCGTCAAACATTGGATCTTCGCTGTTTAATACCAGCTTATAAGTCTTTTTCAGCGGAACTCCGACCTTGTAATCTTCACGCGCAACCGGCGTAAAATTGATTACAAAAAGCAGATTGTTTTTCCCGTCCTTACTCTTTCGGACAAAACTGAAAATGCTACGCTCATTATCATTGGCATTGATCCACTCAAAGCCCTTCCAGCTACTGTCCAGCTCATACAGACAACGATTCTTTCTGTATAAATGAAGCAGAGCCTTTACCCAGTTCTGAATTTTCTTATGCTTCGGATCCGACAATAAATACCAGTCAAGCTCCCGCTCCTCGCTCCATTCGCGCTCCTGCGCAAACTCCTGTCCCATGAACAACAGCTTTTTGCCGGAATGTCCCATCATAAATGCATATCCGGCCATGAGATTCTTATATTTATCTCCCTCAAGTCCAGGCATTTTGTTAATCATGGAACACTTCAGATGAACCACTTCATCATGGGAAAGAACAAGAATGTACTTCTCACTCTCATTATAACTCATGGCAAAGGTCATCTTGTTATGATTATCCTTTCGGAAATACGGATCCAGCTTCATATAATCCAGAAAATCATGCATCCATCCCATGTTCCACTTGTAGCTGAAATTCAGACCATCATTCTCTACACTGCCTGTTACCTGCGGCCATGCCGTGGACTCTTCCGCGATCATAACCGTGCCCGGATTTCTGCCCAAAATCAAGGTGTTGATATGCTTGAAAAATTCAATGGCTTCAAGGTTTTTATTCCCGCCGTAGATATTCGGCACCCACTGTCCGTCCTGTTTTCCATAATCCAGATACAGCATGGAGGCAACCGCATCCACACGAAGTCCGTCAACATGATAGTTTTCTATCCACATCAGGGCACTTCCGATCAGGAAATTCTTTACTTCATTTTTTCCGTAGTCAAAAATTTTGGTTCCCCAATCCGGATGCTCGCCCTTACGGGAATCCGCATATTCATAAGTCGGTGTTCCGTCGAATTCCGCAATTCCGTGTGCATCTCTCGGAAAATGCGCCGGTACCCAGTCCAGAATCACACCGATTTTATTTCTGTGGCACGCATTGATCAGATATACAAAATCCTCCGGGGTTCCGTAACGCGAAGTCGGTGCGTAATAACCTGTCACCTGATATCCCCATGAGCCATCATACGGATATTCCGAAATTCCCATCAGCTCAATATGGGTATACCCCATTTCTTTGACATATGGAATCAGCGCATCTGCAAATTCACGGTAGGTATAGAATCCATCGTCATCCCGTCCCGGATGGCGCATCCAGGAACCCGGGTGAACCTCATAGATTGCCATCGGCTGCTCATAGACCGTCTCCTTCGTCAGCTTTGCCCGCGCTTCCATCCAAGCCTCATCCGACCACTTAAAATGAGAGATATCCGTCACAATTGACGCTGTCTCCGGACGAAGCTGCGCATAATTTGCATACGGATCTGCCTTGTATAATTTCTTGCCGGTTTGTGTAATAATCAGGAATTTGTACATGCTCCCCAGCTTCACGCCCGGAACAAACAACTCGAAGACACCCATCGTCTTCGGCTCTACGCGCTTCATTTCGTGCTCTTCTTCGTTCCAGTCGTTAAACTCTCCGATTACATACACCTTTTCTGCATGCGGAGCCCACACGTCAAAGCAGACACCCTCTCTGCCCTCAACAGTCATTACGTGTGCCCCCATCTTACGGTAAATATCATAATGTGTTGCCTGTCCAAACAGATAACAATCCATTTCTGTAAAATTATTCATAAGCATCCCTCCGCACTGTTTATCCTATTCAAAATCTTTTTCTCTTAGAACAATTCGATCATCATCCGTATACCGGCTCGCCGTCAGAATACTGATCGCCTTCTTCAATCCACCATGCGCTTCCCTTTCAATTGCCTCATCCACGATGTCCTTCACTTCCGTCAGCGTTGTTGCCTGATCCAGCCTCTGGATATTGCTGATTCGATTATATAATGCAAGTACCGCCATGTCATCAATCTTATATCCCAGTTCCCTGGAATAAGATCTGGCAAAAGATACCAGCTCATCATTGGTAAAAATAGGTACGGATATCTTCTCCGTAAATTTCTTTGCGAATCCCTCATCCTGCGAAAGCAGCTTCTTAATTCCTTTTGAGGTATCCTCCAGAATCACAAATATTCCGCTTCTATCCTCTGCCATCAAAAGCGACAGGGTAACCACCGACTGATGACTTAATTCGCCCGCCTGCTCAATAATCAGACAGCCGCCGGATACTTTTCCCATCAGCGCGGCAATGTCCTTCTGATTCAATGCTTCCGCATGTATTTTTCCAATCTTGCCTTCAAGCTGTCCCGTCTCCTGCTGCAAAACCTTGATAATGCTTGTGGCAAGAGTGGTCTTTCCGCTTCCCTGGCCTCCCTGAATAATCAGATTACCGGATGCCGCCGACTCCTTTTTTCGCAAATGCGCGGATGCTCCCGTAAGTGCTTTGCACAACTGGGTTTCCATCCCCTTCACCGGCATAAAATATGAAAAAATTGCTTTCTGCTCATCTGTCAGCTCCACAATCGGTTTCTGTGAAGGAATATTCTCATCTCCTCCCAGATCCTCCGGTTCTGAGATATCCGGTATCCGGACAGTCTTAGCTTTCCAGGAAGGACTTTCCTGCGACGGTCTTCTGACAAATGCAAATTCTTCTTCTCTTGCTTCTTCTAATGTTGGTTTCTCCGGAAGATCCTCTATCGGGACTTCCTCAAAGTCCTCCCGCTCTTTCCGGGCACTTTCCTCTTCCACGTTATCACTCTCTTCTTCCTGTATTACCCCTGCAGCTTCCGCATTCTGTGCTGCAATCATTTCTTCTAACGTCATGCCTTCCGGCCAGATTTCACTTTCTGCTTTTTCCTCATTTTCTTCGGCTTCTGCTTCGTCACTTACCGGCAAATCTTCTGCCTCTTGCAGAATTTCTTCCGGCTCTGTTTCTACCTCCGGCAATATCTCTTCCTGCAAAGCCTCTTCCTCTACCGGTGCTTCCGCTTCTTCCTGTGGAATCTCTGTCTCTTGCAGGACTGGCTTTGGCTCCTCCGACTTATCCTCCTGCAGATATTCTTCTTCCAGAAGCTCCCGCGGTGTCATTCCGGCATCCAGCTTCGGAAGTGCACCGGTCAGCCGGTCCATGATATCCCCGGCCTGTTGCAATGCCCTTGCCTTTGCGGACTCAAGCTTTCTCTGTTTTGCATCTTCCAGCGCCGCCTCTGCCGCACGCTTGGTCTTCTCCCATTCTTCCAGTACCTCTTCGATGGTAATCTGACCTGTAATCTGATGCTCAATCTGTGCCTTATCATTGGTCATCAGGCTCATCTGACCGTCCGAATCTTCTCCCAGCATTTCCTGGAAATTGATCTTAAGGGAGCCATCAATCTCTTCATCCGTCTCAATATGGGCATCCCCCATCTCAGACTGCTCCTCATTCTTCGGTATCTTCAGATACGGAATATCCTCCACCATCCGGTTGATACTATCCATCGTATCCATGACGGTCTCTTTTTCCTTCGCATCGATAATCTGCTGCATGCCTTTGGCAATCTCTTCCTGCAGATTAACGGTATTAAAGCGTTCCGTATTGACATCCACCTTCGGGATGGTAACCGGCTCATGCACATACTCCCCTGCACGAACCATCTCTTCGATATCAATATGCGTAACACCCGCCTTGGAATCCTTTGCCTGCCGGAAAGAACGGTATTTTTCCTCCTGCGGCTTGGTCAGCGGCTGATACAGCATCTTTAATTCCAGCGCCCGCTCTACATAAGCACCGTCGCCGAACCAGAGAATCAACTCATCACAGGCATCGATACACTTCTCGCTCATTCCCGCCTTGTGATACAGATAAGCCAGCTCATAAGCCCATTCCTCTGTATATTCCTGATCCTTCAACTCTTCCAATATCGATATCAGCTCCGGGTAATCCGCACCCTGCGCCTTTCTGATATCATAGCGGAGTACATATTTTAACGTGTCATGCGGAGCTATCTCCACAAACTCATTGTAATAATCCTGTGCGCCCTGAAAATCCCCCATCTTCACTGCAACTTTGGCAAGACGATAAATAATCATCCTGCCGATCGGAGAACGGTCATATGCCATCAGAAGAACATCCCTGCTGTCCTCGTACCGCTGTGTCTTCTCGTAAATCTCGCCGGCCTTCACCAACGCATTTACGTTTTTAATTTTATTCCAGTTGATGGTATCCGCTATCTCTGCCGCTTCTTCATATTTCTCCTCTGCATAGAGGGATTTCATCTGATCCAGCTTCAAGTTATATTCGTATTTATCCATTGTCTCCTAATCGTCGATCCCTTTCTGCCCTACCCCGAAATTCCAAATCCAAACAAAAATAATATCAAAAATAGTTTTACTTTAGTATACCATAGTGCGAATATAGTGTCAAAAAAAAGAGCACCGGAAAATGCTGTCTTTGCACTCTCCGATGCCGTCTGAATTACGTTTCTTTTTCGTTGTCCTTCTTCTTGTCCTTAATATGTATTTCCTGTTTCATGGTGGCGTGTTTCTTTTTCTTCTCATATCTGAGCTTACCGGTGTTCATGTCCACACCGCTCATCTCCACATACTCTTCTGTCTTACATGGCAGTGCTTTCTTTGAAACACCGTAGTTCACCAGTCTTCTGATAATGTAATATATCATGGCAAAGACCGGAACTCCAAGAAGCATTCCAAAGAATCCGAACAGACCTCCGCCAATCAGAATCGAGAACATTACCCAGAAAGTGGACAAACCCGTGGAATTTCCAAGAATCTTCGGTCCGATAATATTTCCGTCCACCTGCTGAAGCAGAATGATAAACACAAGCAGATACAGCGCATGCCACGGACTCTGGATAACTACCAAAAGCAGTGAAGGCACCGCTCCGATAAACGGTCCGAATACCGGAATAATGTTGGTCACACCCACGATAACCGCTACCAGAAGCGAATCCGGAATCCGCATAATTACGCAGCCAATGTAACAAATCAATCCGATAATTGCAGAATCAATGAGTTTTCCGATAATAAATCCACCAAAAATCTCATCCGCTTTGCTCACCAGTTCAACAATCACATTTCCCTGTCTCGGCTTAAATACTGCGAAGACAAGCTTTTTGCTCTGTCCGATCAATTGCTCCTTAATCACAAGAACATAGGAGGCAACAAAAATACCGATCACAAAATTCGCTATGGTTTTGATCATGGAAATCACGCCCGTCGTAACCTGCAGAAGATATTTCTGCACCTGCGGCAGCATGGTCTTTGAGAACCAGTTCTCAACCCAGTCCGTAATCTTGGTCAACATGTTTCCGATGGTATCCGTCACTTCAAAATCGCCAAGCTTACCGCTCTGAATCAAATTGATAAAATCTTCCATATTTCCCGGAAGAGTCTCTACCAGACGGGAAATACTCGTGACCAGTGCCGGCACAATTGCCGCAATCAAAAGAATGATGACTATCAGCAAAAAGAGAATTGCTCCGGTAATTCCCAGAAGTCTGGATACTCTCTTTGCCTTTTCTTCCTTTTTCATCTTTTTACTCAGATGCCTGTAAAAAAATTTCTCACAAAGCGTCATAACCGGATTCAACAGATAGGCAAGCACCAGTCCAATGATAATCGGCTGTGCCGCCTGCGTAATCATCTTCCAGCCGCTTGCAAATCCATTAAACCGGAAAAGCATGAAAAAGAACAAGATACAGCAGGCAAAGGTAACAAACACCATCAGACCGATTTTTGCCAGATAACGGTTCTGCTTTTTTGCCTCTTTTTTTTCTAAAAGTTCATCTCTTACAGTGTCATTTCCTGAATCACTCATAAAAGGGAACCTCCTATCCACGATAATAATTAATCAGGCAACCCTTTAAGATAATATCCTTCTCATCCGGAGTAAGCTCTCCCATGCGAAGTGTAAACGGCTTTAATTCCCCGTCTTTAACCACATACGCTTCAAATTCCGTAGCTCCCTCGGCAACTGCTGCGCGGATTCCCGGCAGGAACAGATAATCCAGATTCTTAAACGGAAGCTCTCCCTCATCAATGATGAATGGAAGCATACCCCAGTTAATCAGGTTGGAACGATATCTCTTGGTTGCGTACTCATTGGCAATATTTGCCCAGCCGCCCAGTACCTTCTGGCAGGAAGCTGCCTGCTCACGGGCAGAACCATCTCCCGGTTTTACCGCAAAAATGGTACTTCCGACACCGATATTTCCCTGTCCTGCCTCCGGGAATTTTGCCTTGATGGCATCCATAACCGGCTTCATCTCCGGAAGTGCTTCAACCGGACACTGGTCTGCCTCGATGGCCTTCTGTGCCTTCTGCACTTCCTTTGCGCGTCCGACATACTCCGGATCCTTTCTGGAAAGTGCAAACTCTGCCAGTCCCAACGGATTTGAACGGAATGAAGATGTCTCTCCGGACAGAATCAGCTCATCCGTTGTGGTGACTGGATCATGAATCTCGGATACCACTTTCAGAACCAGATTCTCCGGAAGCGCACTCATTGCCGGCCAATCCTTAATGTTTGGTCCAAACTGAATCTCAACGCTCGGATCTGCAACACCCTTGCTGTCAAATACGCGGTTCTCATAAATAGTCTTGTCAAAGAAATACTTTGGCTTACTGTAGTTGACATCTATATCCGTTGCTGCTGTCAGATATCCCTTGTTGGCAGCCGTTGCTGCGATGGAACGTGCATCCATAAGCGCAACCGAAGCCACCTGACCGTTCTGAAGCTTTGAGCCCTCACGGTTCGGGAAGTTACGTGTTGAATGACGGATGGAAAATGCATTATTGGCAGGTGTATCTCCGGCTCCGAAACACGGACCGCAGAAAGCTGTCTTGACAATGGCTCCCGTGGCAAGAAGGTTGGCAACCGCTCCATTCTTAACCAGCTCCATATAAATCGGAGTGGAAGCCGGATATACGCTTAAAGTAAACTCATCCGCACCGATGGAAGTTCCCTTCAGGATATCCGCTGCATCACAGATATTCTCAAATCCACCGCCTGCACAACCTGCGATAATACCCTGATCCACGTAAAGCTTTCCGTTTCTGACCTTACTCTTTAAGTCCAGATCTACCTTACCGTCGAAGCTAACCTGTGCACGCTTCTCACAGTCATCCAGAATATCCATAAGGTTTGCATTCAGTTCCTCGATTGTATAAGTGTTACTCGGATGGAACGGCATGGCAATCATTGGCTTAATCTCGCTCAAATCAATCTCAATAAAGCTGTCATAATAAGCCACTTCACCCGGATTTAACTCCGCATAATCCTCTTCTCTTCCATGAATCTCATAGAATTCCTTAACCTTGTCATCTGTTCTCCAGATAGAAGACAGACAGGTGGTCTCCGTTGTCATAACGTCCACACCGATACGGTAATCCACGCTCAGGTTTGCGACACCCGGTCCCACAAACTCCATAACCTTGTTCTTTACAAAACCGTTTTCAAATACTTCACCGATAATTGCCAGAGCGATATCCTGCGGACCAACACCCTTCATTGGCTCTCCGGTCAGATAAATTCCAACCACCCCCGGCATATCGATATCATAAGTCTTATTCAAAAGCTGCTTAACCAGCTCCGGACCACCTTCACCGACTGCCATTGTTCCCAGTGCTCCATATCTTGTATGGGAATCGGAACCCAGAATCATCTTTCCGCCGCCTGCAAGCATCTCCCTTGCAAACTGATGAATAACTGCCTGATGAGGCGGAACATACATTCCACCGTACTTCTTAGCACAGGTCAGTCCAAACATGTGGTCATCTTCGTTGATGGTTCCGCCTACCGCACACAGACTGTTGTGACAGTTTGTAAGCACATAAGGAATCGGGAATTTTTCAAGCCCCGATGCTCTTGCTGTCTGAATAATTCCCACAAACGTAATATCATGGGAAGTCAGCTTATCAAACTTAATCTGAAGCTTCTCCATATTACCGGATGTATTATGGTTGCTTAAAATGCCATAAGCAATGGTCTCTTTTTTAGCATCTTCGGATGTAATGCTTTTTCCTGTCTTCGCAGTTATCTCCGCGGATGCCTCCGGGGAATCGATAATGACATCTCTGCCATTCAGCAGATATGCACCGTTCTCATATAATTTCATATTGGTTATCTCCTCTTTCTGCACATTTCGTCAGTTTTGATTATATCTATTGCAAGTCTTGAAATCAAGCCTTTTAGCAAATATGAAAGGAAATCGTTGCGATAAATAAATCTCCGTCTACCCGGATTCGGAAACTGCCTCCCATAAGCATCGTCAGATTCTTGGCAATGGAAAGTCCCAGTCCGCTTCCCTCCGTGGTTCGGGATTCCTCTCCCCGGACAAAACGCGCGGTCAGATCATTTGCCCCATCCCGGTTGTCCGGAAGCGGTACCTTAGATACATTTTTCATGGTAAATACAGCCTCTTCCCCTTCAACTTCCAGATTCACGTACACTCTTGTATTTTCAAGCGCATACTTGGAAGCGTTGGTATACAGATTCTCAATCGCGCGGTAGAGCTGCCTCCCGTCCGCCTTTATCATAACCGAATCATGTGGAAGCTTTGTGACAATCGTGAGATTACGCGCCTCAAACCGCTCGTTAAACTCTCCTCCCGTCTGGTAAATCAGCTCCACAAAGTCAATGGTCTGCATGTCCAGTTTAATATTTCCGGAGCTGATCTTGGATGCCTCAACCAGATCTTCGGTCAACTGCTTCAGGCGCTGCGATTTTTCGTCCAAAATCCTTATATATCCTCTGGCATTCTCATTATCCAGATTCTCCCGCTTCAGCAAATCCACATAATTGACAATGGAAGTAAGCGGAGTCTTTATATCATGGGAGACATTTGTAATCAGATCCGCTTTCATTCTCTCATTTTTAATCCGTTCCATGATGGCATCGCTGAGACCTTCGCGGATATGGTTGACCGCAACCGCAATGTCCCGCTCCTGTCCGTGAAATGCCTCCACATCCAGCTTCGTATCCAGCGCTCCCGCTGCGATTGCTTCTATTGCAGCCTGAATCTCATGGCGTTCCCGCGCTTTTCTTGTAAAAAAAACATTCCTCTTTCCGTTTTCTCTTACATGCCGTATGAAGGACACGATGGAATAAATCAGGCTCCCCGTTAAAAGTGTATTGCTCTTCGCTTTTCTGACAATGCTCAGATAAAATATCAGAAATACGGCATCTGCCAGATAACTCACGACTCCTGTTGCAACCATAAGTCCCGAGAATTCAAAATGCAGGCGCTGCAGCTCTCTGCAAAAATACAGTAACAGATACACAAACAGGAAAAACAAAACCAACTGAATCTCCGTATACACATGATCGGTCACATGCAGATACACCTGCGGATCTTCCGCAGATTTTCTTCCGCTGATGCTTGTCAGATAAGCCAGCATCACGAAACCTCCCACCAGACCGACCACCGTAAGAACGCCCAGAATTTCTACTCCGCTTCCCCGCATTTTCAATTGATAACCGGTTCCATAGATACAGCAGGACATCATAATCAGAAACATCTGATGCAAAACAACTGCTGCCGCTTTTCGTCCGTATGAGTACTCTTTCATATGCAGTTATACCCCCGCTTCGATTTTGTACCCAACACCCCAGACCACTTTCAGATAACGCGGCTCCTTTGGATTGATTTCTATTTTTTCCCGGATATGCCGGATATGTACCGCAACCGTATTATCTGCCCCGATTGCTTCCTCATTCCAGATTTCCTCATAGATTTCACTGATGGAATAGACTTTTCCTTTATTCTTCATAAGGAGCAAAAGAATATTATACTCAATCGGAGTCAGCCGCACCTCTTCTCCGTCTACCGTCACCTTTTTCAAATCATCATTGATGACAAGGCCGCCCTCTTCATAAACCGTCTCACCCGATGCCGTGCTGGAAAGCGTTGTATATCTGCGAAGCTGTGACTTCACACGGGCCACCAGTTCCAGCGGATTGAACGGTTTGGTCACATAATCATCCGCTCCTACGTTCAATCCGAGAATCTTGTCCGTATCTTCTGTCTTTGCCGACAGGATAATAATCGGAATGCTGCTGGTCTTACGCGCCTGAAAAGTCGCACGAATTCCATCCAGTTTCGGCATCATTACATCAATAATCATCAGATCAATATCTTTTGTGCGCAAAGCTTCCAACGCCTGCTCTCCATCATAGGCCTTCTCTACCTCGTACCCCTCCTGCAGGAGATAGATCTCAATGGCCTCTACAATCTCTTTATCATCATCACATACCAGAATCGTCATGTGCGTACCCTCCCATTAAATTCTTTATTTTCTGCTGAATGGTTCCTTCCTTGTGCTTAGGCTCCTCCTCTTCTGCGTCTTCCCGGTCATCCTTCCACTGAAAATAGTCCGCATCCAGATTCACCCGGATTTCCGCTTCAAGCTTCTTGAGCTCTTCGTCATCCTCCTCCGGTCCATGCTCTTCCTCCGGCGCCGTTTCATCCACTGCTGCAAGACCGAGTTTATCCAGATATTCCAGATTGACCTTTACCTCCGACTGACGGTTTGCGTAGATGGACTTCTCCTGCTCATACTCCGGATTTCCCTCATTCTTTTCCTTTTCAATCTCACGGTTCCTGTCTTCAATCAGCTTAAGATATTTTTCCGTGTCAACCAAATCCTGAAGCTGGCTCTTAAGCTCCATCTGATTTGTCTTAATCTCGCGTTCTTCCTTTTCCATTGCATCCTTGATGCCGGAATAAATTTCCCCGACTTTCGCATCGGCTTCCTTTAAAATACCCTGCATACGGTTTAACGCCTCATCCATATACATGACGGATGCCGCATAGACATCCTCCGCCTTACGGCTTGCATCCCAGATAATCTGATCTCCCTGCTTTTGAAATTCCCGTTCTGCCTTGTCGCGACTTCTCTTTGTCAGCTCATGCTCATCCATAATTTCATAAATACAGGTATTCAGGTTTGCCAGCAAATCCAGCATCTCCTGCTTATCCACAATCACCTTGCCCGGTTCATTCGGGAAAGGCTCACTCTTTGACAATAGTACATGAAGCGCCCGCAACACTTTCTCTGTTTTATCCTGTGCTCCCATTTTCCAACTCCTTACTGACCTAAAAATTCATCGATTCCATCTGCTATTCCAACTACCATATTACTCTGATAACCGGCAGATGCCATATTGGCATCCTCCGTGGAATTCGTCATATAACCCATCTCAATAATTGTAACCGGAACCTGACACCAGTTGATTCCGCTCATACTGTCCGTCTCCCAGACGCGTTCCTTCTTGCAGCCGGTTGCCGCAACATAATGATTCAGCACTGCCTCCGACAAGCTCTTGCTCTGACTGTAAAGGGCTGCATTATACGGGTTTGATGCGGTCTGGCAAATCGTCATGGCGCCATTCGCCCCGGTGTTCTCTGCTCCGTTTGCGTGAAGCCGGACAAAAGCATCCGCTCCCGCCTGATTGGCAATTTCCGCCCGCTCCGAATTGCTGATATTGACATCATTCGTTGTTCGCGTCATAACCACCTCATAGCCTCTGTTCTCCAGTTCTTCCTGCAACTTCAGTGCCACCTGAAGCGTCAGCTCATACTCTGCCAATCCGCTTGTATCTCCGTGGGTTCCTCCGGCCACCTTCGCTTTTGTCTCCGAGGCTCCCGGTCCGATTGGTTCCTTTGAACTGTCAGCATTCGCCTGATGTCCGGCATCTATGGCTATCACATAGCCATTTCCTTCTCCCGGAACCCTCAGATAAGCACTTGCCACATAGCAAATCTGACCATTCAGATAGATGCTGCTCCATTCGCCATCATCCGAAATTCTCTGAACCTCCGTGCGACGTCCCAGTTTCTCCACCACCTGCGCATCTGTGGATGGCGCTTCCCGCACATTTACAGTATCCGTTGTATATACCGTCTCCAATGCCGTCACATCAATCTCCGGTTCCGTCTCGGTCTCCGCCGGTACTTCTTCGGATTCCTGCATTTGGGAAGCCTTCGGCACTTCCGGTTCCTGCGTACTGATTACTTTTCTGCTTGTTTTTCCCGCGCATCCTGTCAGAAGCAAAACTGCAAGAAGCGTAATTACCATATATATAGAATACTTCCTTTTTCTCACAACTATGTGTCCTCCGTATACTTTTTATAATTTATGACTATTCAGAACCCCTTCCCCGGTATTCGCATTTCCGCACTCGTTTCCGAGTGCTTTCCCGTCCTTTCAGGACTAAAAATGCTCATATCGGGGGGAAGTGACTCTATTCGATCCACTTTACGAATAAGATAAACAGCTTCTTACATACAAGCATGACGAATCTGTCTCTCTTATTCGTAAAGGGTTCTGAATAGTTACGTTCTTTTTAGTATAACATGAATCCTTTTATATGGAATACAAAGTTTATAAAAAAACTCCGTTTCAGAGTCTTTATCTGAAACGGAGTCATATGCAAACCACTCTCGTGGATTATTTTTAGTCGGAACTGAGAGCACTCCGGCGAATCTGCCAAAACACAACAGCTCCTTTTGATATGATTATCATACTGAATGAATATGAATATCCTGTGTCTTACGCGTGAATACTTTCTAAAATATGGAAAGATTCTCTAAATATACGCTTAATTATTCAATCGCAATATACTTATTGTTTTCGATTCTCTGCTGATCCTTCTTCGGAATGGTCAGGCGCAGAATTCCCTGCTCAAACTTAGCTTTGATATCCTCCTGCCGCAGATACTCTCCAACATAGAAGCTTCTCTGGCAGCTTCCGGTATATCTCTCCCGGCGAATGTATTTACCACCGGAATTCTCTTCCTCTTCCACGCCTTTTGTGGCAGTGACTGTCAGATAGCCTTTCTCAAGGGCTGCCTGCACCTCTTCCTTTTTAAATCCCGGCAAATCCATAATCAGTTCAAAGCCGTTATCAAACTCCTTGATATCCGTCTGCATCAGATTCTTGGCATTCTGTCCGCACAGCTTCTTCTCTGCTTTCTGGTAATCGTTCGTGTCCACCCACGGGGTTGTGAAAAATGTGTCAAATAAATCATACATCATAAGGTTCCTCCTTTTGTTATCCTTCAATTGCAATATACTGCTTATTCTCTACTTTTGGTGTTGATTCCTTCTTCGGAATGATAAGTTTCAGTGTTCCGTTTTCAAATTTTGCTTTGATGTCCTCCTGTGTAACTTCCGTTCCCACATAAAAGCTCCGGCTTGCGCTGCCACTGTAGCGTTCCCTGCGGATGTAATTTCCATTCTTATCCTTTTCATCCTTTGAGGTATTTGCCGATACATTGACGCTCAGATAACCATCTTCCAGCTTTGCATTTACGTCTTCCTTTCTGACTCCCGGAATATTCATGGTCACTTCGTAGCTTCCATCGCTTTCCTTAACATCGGTCCGCATCAGGTCGTTTCCCTGAAAATGATCAAAAGACTCCATGAAATCATCAAAAATGTTTTCTCCAAAAATACTAGGCATTAACATATGTCATCTCTCCTTCCATGATTTCTTGTTTTCCTTTGTTCTGATTGTATTATATCACGTTATTAGCACTCGTCAAGATGGAGTGCTAATAAAAATTCTAAAATATTTATAAAACAAAGTAACTATTCAGAACCCCTTAGAATAAAATAGGCAGATTCGTCATGCTTGCATGTAAGAAGCTGTTTATTTTATTCGTAAGGTGGCTCGAATAGAGTCACCTCTCCCTATATGAGCATTTTTAGTCCCGAAGGGACGGGAAAGCACTCGCAGAGAGTGCGGAAATGCGAATGTAGGATAGGTTCTGAATAGTTACAATCCTAATATTTCAAAACCTTATAGTTTCCTTATATTTCTCCTTTATGCTAAGACTCTGTAAACCAAATACATCAATTTTCAGAAATGGAGGATTCCTATGAATCGAGGTATATCAAATTTTGGGTTAAAGTATCTGGCCATGGCATGCATGGTTCTTGACCACATAGAGTATTTCTTTTCTTTCACCGGAAAAGTTCCGCTCTTTTTTTCATGGATTGGAAGACTTGCTGCCCCACTATTTCTCTTTTGCATCATCGAAGGATTTATCCACACGCATGACCGCAGGAAATATTTTCTGCACATCTATGCACTTGCAATCCTGATGGGGCTTGTTCAGTTTTCTTTCTATAATATAGGAAGTTCTCTGGTACGTGGAGATGGCTTTTTCCCGCAAAATCAGATGCTCGCTTCCTATGTCGTTCTGCTGGTTGTCCTGCAGGGAATCGACTGGTGCGAACAAAAGAAATGGCTTAAGGGAATCACCGCTGTTGCAGTGCCTATTATTCTTCCTTATTTAATGGCATTCCTGTTTCAGCTATTTCAGATGGGCGCAAATCCTACCGCGGAATTTTTACTTAATCTGCTTGTATACACCGTTCTTCCATGCCATTCTTTTATCATGGACGGCGGTACGGCTACACTTTTTTGTGGTATTATTCTCTATCTGTTTCGCAGGCATCCAAAGCGTCAGGCACTTGCTTTTGCACTTTTCTGCTTGCTGTGGGATGTTGCGCTGTGCCTTTTATCTCTCCCGGGCAATGCCACCCTTTCGTTCTTCTTTACGGACGCCTATGAATGGATGGAGATATTTGCCGTTATTCCGATGCTGTGTTACAATGGGACTCGTGGACACGGTTCCAAACAATTGTTTTACTGGTTTTATCCTGTCCATATTTATGTACTCTATGCATTATCCTGTTTACTGTACCGGCTGTGCTTTTAAGCCGTGCCGACATTATTTCTGCGGAAGGAAACATATATGGCTCGAATTCTTGCAATTGATGATGAGGAAGCGATTCTGCTTCTGATCAAAAATGCCTTGCAAAAAGAAGGACATACCGTCACCTGCTGTCCGAAGATTACCGAACAGATCCGGGAACAGGCCGCATCCTATGATCTCATCCTTTTGGATGTCATGATGCCCGGTACCGATGGGTACACTTTTTGCCGTGAAATTCGTCAGCAGGTTGATTGCCCGATTCTCTTCCTGACCGCCAAAAGTCTGGAAGAGGATGTGGATTTTGGCTTTTCCATCGGTGCTGATGACTATATCAAAAAACCTTTTTCCATTGTTGAACTGCGCGCAAGAGTGAATGCACACCTGCGGCGGGAACAACGCGAAAAGCATTCCTGTCTGTCCGTATCCGGCGTTCGCTTCTTCCTTTCCTCAAGAGAAATTCTGGTCAGCGACGAGAAACTGCCTTTTACGAAAAGTGAGTATGAAATTTCTCTGTTTCTGGCAAAAAATCACGGACAGGTCTTCTCAAGAGAACAGATTTATGAAGCCGTATTCGGATATGATGGAGAAAGTGACGATTCCGTCATTACGGAACACATTAAAAACATTCGCAGAAAATTTGCTTCTGCGGGACACTCACCAATTGAAACGGTTTGGGGGATTGGATACCGATGGAAATAATACGAAAAAAAGAGATACGACTCAGCACCTTTTTTCTGCGCTTTCTTATTGCTACAGTGCTGTCAGGACTTATTGCCTTTATATTATGGATTGCTCTGCTGACACTTGCAATCGGTTCCGATATCATTATTCCCGCCAACCGGATTGAGCAGAGCGTACAGGACTTTACCAGCAATCTTGATTCCGGCACGGTTGTAACCGCAGACATGATTCCACAGGAGGCAGACTACGCCATCTACAGCAAAACCGGTGCACTCCAGGAAACTAACCTTTCGGATGAGCTGTTGGAAAATGCCGGCACTCTTCTTGCCTCAGATAAACAGACCTTGAACACCAATATCCGCGGACGTGTCTTTTCAAAAACAGAAACAGACCAACAGATTATTATTTTTTCTTACTGTATCCGCGCCACATTTACAAGCCCTGCCCTGCGGCATCTGTTTCCCAACGCAGACTTATTCGAAATCATTCTGTTTTTCCTTCTTCTCATAACAGGTCTCATCCTCGTTATCACACATTATGCAAGAAAGTTTTCCAAAGAACTTCTTGTGATGCAGGATATCGCAGACCAGATTGGAAAGCAGAACCTTGATTTTACGATTACCCGCACCCGCATCCGCGAACTGAATCATGTCATTGATGCTTTTGACCATATGCGGACGGAACTTGCCCATTCCTTAAAAGAACAGTGGCATATCCAGCAGCAGAAGAAAAAGCAGATGTCCGCACTTGCACACGATATCAAAACGCCTCTCACCATTGTGCGGGGCAATGCAGAGCTTTTACAGGAGACGAATCTGAGTGCCGAACAAAATTCCTATAATCACTTTATTCTGCAAAACACGGAACAAATTCAGGATTATGTGACAAAAATGATTGAAATGGCAAAAGATAGGGAGGAACTTACCGTATCGTCCTCTGTCTTATTTGCGGATTTTTTGAATACGCTTCTGGAAAATACCACAAGCCTCGGGCAAAAAAAGGACCTTACCATCCGATTTCTGCCTGAAAATCTGCCAAAACTGCTGCCATTTCCGGAAGAATCCATGAAGCGGATTCTGACCAACCTGCTGGACAATGCCATACACTACTCCCCGGTTCACGGTACCGTTACACTGCATGCTTACGCTGCCCATGCACTGATTCTGGAAATTTCAGATGAGGGATGCGGCTTCTCCTCGGAAGCATTAAAGCACGGCACCGAAGAATTTTATCAGGCAGACGAAAGCCGTGGCAGCCGTACACACTTTGGGATGGGACTTGCCATCACCAATCAGCTTGTCACCTCTCTTGGCGGGACCTTGTCCCTTGGCAACCGTCTTGATGGCGGCGCAGTTGTTACGGTAGAGCTTCCGCTTAACGAAGATAATGTAACTATATAAACTGCTGCGCTCTCTCCAGATAAGCTATGATGGTTCGTTTAATCTCTTCCGGAGATTCCTTCCCGTCATGCTCCAGCCACTTTAGAATGATGTTCCAGACCGCACCGATATTGAACGCAAGAACATAATCCATACGAAGACCCCTGCAGGCTCTGACAAATACACTGTTTGGATCCACAATCCGCTCATGAACGTCCGGAATAAATGTATTCCACTTATCCAAAAGCAGATACATAAGGTGGTTTCGCTGAAGCAGCAGCAGAAAATCCTTATGCAATATACAGAATTCGAAAATCACATTCAAAACGTTTGCAATACCACAGTCTTCTATCTGCTGAAGCGCGGTCACATATTCTGTCATAATGTTGTTCAGATAGGAGTCCAGCACATCATCTTTATCTGAAAAATTGCGGTAAAAAGTCTTGCGAACCACATGCGCATCCATGACAATCTGTTTGATGGATATCTCCGCATAGGGATATTGGTTCATCAATTGTAAAAGCGCCTTGGTTATTTCCGTTTTGGAGCGAAGCGCACTGGGATTGGTTGATGGATTCAATGAATTACTGTCCTTTCCGAAATGTGACACATTTTTGCAAAATCGTGTCAATTTTTCTATATACTTGATTTTATTTCATAGGTAGCATATCATAACACCATCAGTGACACAAGTGTGTATTTTATGAAAGGAAGATTCATTATGAACGTAGCAGTAAGATATCAGTCAAGAGGCGGCAATACAAAAGCAGCCGCAGAAGCAATTGCAGAAATACTCGGTGTAACCGCACAGTCCATCGATTATCCCATCGACGAAAAAACAGACCTGCTGTTTCTTGGAGGCGGCGTCTACATGTGGGATATGGACAAAAGCCTGAAAGCATATATGGAAAATCTTGATCCGGAAAAAGTAGGGCAAATCGCAGGTTTTTCCACCACCGGACTCATGGATGTCACCTTAAAACGAATTCGGGAATACGGAGAGAAAAAGGGAATTCCTGTCTGCGAAGAACAATTACTTCTGGTTATGATGCTCAAAGGCCACTCGGCGCTTGGACTCACCGGCGGCAAACTGAGCGATAAACACAAGCAGCAAATTAAAGACTTTGTAAGTAAAGTCCTTGAAAACAAATAGCATATCCAACAAAAAAAGCATCCGCATACACATCTTTCAAACCTGATAATGTGTACACGAATGCTTTATTTTTACTATTCTTTTCTATGACATAAAGTATGCGCCGATTTTCTGAATCTTCTTGCCACCTGTTTCTCCCAGATAAATGGAATAATCCGTATTGGCTTTGTTATCTTCCTCATACTTCTCATATACCATTACATCCCCGTGGATACCGCGAAGTCCTGCCGTCACATCCTTATTAACCACGGCTTCCTCTTTGCCGGTTGAAAGAGAATACTTCTTCATGCCATCTTCATAAGTTGCATAAAGGCTGTCTCCCTCCACATAGAAGGAATTGGTAAAATTCTTTGTGGTAAGTATATTTTCTTTTTTGCCGGTTGTCATATCTACTTTCTTAAATACGGTAGTAACGCCTTTTGCCTCAACAGCATAATAAAAATTGTTTTCATCTGCTGCGTAACCGGTCACACCAGCCGTCTCCGAAGCCAGCTTTTTTGAATTCTTTCCCTTTAAGTCACAGCAGTATATCGTTGTCTTGTTGGCATCATAATCCTTTACGCTGTATATCATTCTGCTTCCGGAAGCAGCCAGAAGCTCAATATTTTTCTTCTTGACAAGTGTCTTCGTGTTCTTTCCGTTTGTATCCATTCTGCAGATGGCCTTTGGCTGCATATACTGTACATCTTCCTCTTTCACAAGGGATGCCTTGGTACAATAAATCTTACCGTTTACCACTGCCACATCTGTGGCTGTTGCAAGCTCTTTGTAACTTTTGCCATTTGTCTTAACACGTACCAGTTTACTGTTGCTTCCGTCCGTTCCCGGATTCTTGTCATAAATTGCATAGATGGTTCCCTTGTATACACAAAGCTCGGAAAAACCGATTGCACCCTGTCCCTTTTTTGCCTTATAGACCAGCTTTGTTCCGGTTCCATCCTTCTTCACGGAATAAATCTTATCCCGGACACTGTAATAAATTCTTCCGTTATACTCTGCAGATTTTGAACCCAAAAGCTGATTCGTGACCGTGTTCCCCAGCACATCCGTCTGTGCAAATGTCATAACACTCTGTGCCATAAGCAGTATGGCTGCTGCCAGCATGACTCCAATTTTTTTCCATACATTTTTCTTCATATTCAAAGTCCTCCTTTTTGATGGAGATATCATAGCACTTTGCCTGAATAAAAACTATGGGTTTAAAAATTACTTAAAGAATAATTAAGAATCGTAAGCTAGACCTCTATCTGCAATACACCCGCTGCATTCCGCAATTCCGCAGTTGCCCGCTTCAATTCTGCCGCCTGCTCCTCCGTGACATTTCCCGGTTTGGTACGGGTAACCAATTTCTTTACATAGGAAAGGCTTGACTTAATCTGATGCTTTGCAGCACTGTCCAAAGTCTTCTTCTTTTCCTTATATGCGGCCTCAACCTGCCGAATCAGCGTGTCCGCCTCACTGCGCGCATCGATATATGCCTTGCGTTGTCCGTCGGTTGCCTCATACTCCGCTGCCTCACGAATGGCGCGCTCAATCTCATCATCCGAGAGATTGGAGCTTGCCGTAATGGTAATCTCCTGATGTTTTCCGGTTCCCAGATCCTTAGCAGATACCTGAACAATACCGTTGGCATCAATGTCAAAGGTAACCTCTATCTGCGGCACTCCTGCCGGAGCCGGCTTGATACCACGAAGTTGAAAGCGTCCCAGAAGCTTGTTATCCTTTGCGAACTCTCGCTCTCCCTGCAACACCTTAATATCCACGGAGGTCTGATAATTGGAGGCCGTGGAAAAGACTTTACTGTACCGCGTCGGAATCGTAGTATTGCGGTCAATCAGTTTCGTTGCCACTCCTCCAACCGTCTCAATGGAGAGAGAAAGCGGTGTCACGTCCATAAGGATAATCTCTGCTGCCTGTGAGCCTGCTACCAGTGCCCCGCCAAGCTTACCGCCCTGTACGGCTGCTCCAAGCGCTACACACTCATCCGGGTTAAGATTGCGGGACGGCTCCTTTCCGGTCAGCCTGCGAACTTCCTCAAATACTGCCGGAACACGCGTGGAACCTCCAACCAGAAGTACCATTCCCAAGCCCGCCGTTGTAATACCTGCATCACTCAACGCCTGTCTGACCGGTCCCTCCGTTCTCTGCACAATGTCCTTCGTCAGTTCATCAAACTTGGCGCGTGTCAGCGTCATCTCCATATGCTTCGGCTCACCCTTTACCGTCGTAATAAACGGAAGATTAATGCTGGTGGTTGAGGAGGAAGACAAAACCTTTTTAGCTTTCTCTGCCTCTTCGCGGACACGTTGCATTGCCGTTGCGTCTTTTCTCAAATCTACGCGCTGCGTCCGCAAAAACTCTGTAACCAGATAATCGGTCACGCGCTCGTCAAAATCATCTCCGCCCAAATGATTATCGCCCGCTGTTGCCAGCACTTCAATCAGGTTATCACCAATCTCTATAACGGAAACATCAAAGGTTCCACCGCCCAGATCATACACCAGTATCTTCTGTGGCTGTCCGTGATCCAGACCATACGCAAGCGCCGCAGAAGTCGGTTCGTTGATGATACGCAGAACATTCAGTCCCGCTATCCGTCCGGCATCCTTGGTCGCCTGACGCTGCGCATCACTGAAATATGCCGGTACGGTAATGACCGCATCGGAAACCGTCTCTCCCAGATATTCCTCTGCGTCCTTTTTCAGCTTGCGAAGTATCATCGCAGAAATCTCCTGCGGCGTATACTGTTTTCCATCTATCTTTGCCCGATAATTCGTCCCCATTTCCCGCTTTATGGAGAAAAAAGTACGATCTACATTCACCGCCGCCTGACGCCTTGCCGAGTCTCCTACCAGTCTCTCTCCGTTTTTTGTAAATGCGACAACCGATGGTGTCGTGCGGGAACCCTCGGAATTTGTAATTACTACCGGCTGGTCATTCTCCAACACGGCAACACAGCTATTGGTTGTTCCCAAATCGATTCCTATTACCTTACCCATGGAACCATCCTCCACTTCCTTTGTTTACCCCGAATTATTTACAGACACCACACAGACAAGCCACAGACCAGTTGCGCAAAGCGCATCTGTCGCTGCTTTGCAGCTTCTGTCTGAGGCTGTGTGGTGAGTGAATTCTATTCACCCGCCAAGTGAAATCATCAATTCGGCTTACAAGCAAGCTTGACGCCCGAATTACAGATTTCACTTGACTGCTGTAAATAATTCGAATTTATATATCACTTTAAGGCGTTGGAGTAGGCTTCGTCAAGGCATCTGTCTAATATTTCAGAGAATATTTAGAAATTAGGTAACTATTCAGCAAACTTCTTTCTGATACACGACATCTCCCTGATACATGAGAAACCGCAACCCGACCGTCTTGTCAAGTTTCCCCTGTCTGCGTTTCTTATTTCCGGCTACAACTGCTATGTTGGCCCCCTGTGTGCCCTGCGCTTCCCCAAAAGTAAACAGAGTAGAATTATGATATTCCATTACTCTTGTTTCAATCCCCAGATATTCGGATAAATCCCCTCTCATACCAATGTTGAGAATCTGTCCGTCGGCGATTGCGACACCCCCGTCAATCTCTTTTTTACTCCCCGGCAGAAAAACGTCATCGCACAGTATAATCATATCTGCGTCCATATCTCTCCTCCAAATAAAAAAAAGCACTCCCTTCCGGAAATGCTTCTTTGCTAATCACATATAAATTTGCATTTACTGTATCACGAAATGAACATAATTACAATTACCCCTCTGTACCATTTTTCGTGATACTTTATAATCATCATAAAAATGTTATTTCTCAATACCCATAAATCTCATATATTTCGTCCGTATATACCCCTTTTTCCTTGTAAACAATCAGAGGTTTTTCCACAGTAAGGCGCGATTTTCCACCGCGAAGTCCCTCTATCAGCACCATATTCGGCTCTTTATCCACATAAGGATACACAAGCTGCATACGCTTCGGCTCTATATGCCATTTCACCATTCTGCTGAATATTTCTGCAAGGCGAAACGGTCGGTGCACCATATAAAACCGGCCTCCCGGCGGCAATATCTTAGAGCTCTCCCGCAGGATATCCTCGAGGTCACAGAGAATTTCATGCCGCGCAATGGCTTTTGCATCGGCATCATTCTGTATTCCGTGCGCACCAATCATATAGGGCGGATTTGTTGTCACCACATCAAAAGAAGATGCCCCAAATATGCCGGAAGCATCCTTAATATCTCCGGTTACAATATCAATTTTCTCCTGAAGCCCGTTATAGGCAACGCTGCGTGCTGCCATATCCGCACTTTCTGCCTGTATCTCCAGACCGGTAAAGTGCTCCCCTTTTGTCTTTGCTTCCAGAAGAATCGGGATTATGCCGGTTCCCGTCCCAAGATCCAGTACCTTTTCCCCCGGCTTTACCTTTGCAAAGCCGGATAAAAGTACCGCATCCATTCCAAAACAAAACCGCTCTCTGTCCTGAATAATCTTATAACCGTTTCTATGAAGTTCATCCAGCCTCTCATGACTGTGAAGGGTTACTTCTGTTCTGTTCTCCACGTCTTGTTCCATCCTGATTATTCCGTCTGTCGTTGTTTCTTCTTCTTCCCCGGTGATTATTGTCACGATTGTAATTTCGACGTTCGCCCGTGTTCTCCCCTTCGCTGCGATTGTTATCCCTGCGGTTTCTGTCACGGTTGTCGCGATTGTCATGCTGACGGTTCCGGTTGTCATTTTCCCGTACCGGCTTTTCCTCCAGCGTTTCCTCGCCATCTTCAAGCCCTTCCAGCTCCTTAAGCTCCTCCTCGGTCAGCTTTACATTCTTACGGCGCCGCGGCGTAAAACGAAGCTCATCCACAGAATACTCCTGCAGTTCTTTTTCCTCGCCATTATCCACAATCACCTTAACCATCTGGCGCAATACATTAATGGAAGACACTTCTCCGCGCATTCCGGTCGGTGTCGTTACGGTGTCACCGACTGCCGGAAGCCGACTGTTGAGATATTCGTATGTCTCTTCCTCATTTTTCAGACAGCACATCAGTCTGCCACACACGCCGGATATCTTGGTTGGATTCAGGGAAAGGTTCTGCTCCTTTGCCATCTTGATGGATACCGGGATAAAATCCGACAGATACGCTTTACAGCAAAGCTCCCTGCCGCAGATTCCGATTCCGCCCAGCATCTTTGTCTCATCGCGGACTCCAATCTGACGCAGCTCGATTCTGGTGCGGAAAACAGACGCCAGATCCTTTACCAGTTCGCGGAAATCAACTCTTCCGTCCGCAGTAAAATAAAACAAAAGCTTATTATTATCAAAGGTGTACTCTGCAGCTACCAGCTTCATTTCCAGTCCATGCTTTGCAATCTTTTCCTTACAAATAACAAAGGCTTCCGCCTCTTTTTCCTTATTTTTCTCCACCACCTTCTCGTCCTCATCCGTTGCGATACGGATGACCGGCTTCAGCGGCTGAACCACCTGATCTTCCTCCACTTCCTTCGGCGGAATCAGCACGGTTCCCATCTCTACCCCTCGCGCTGTCTCTACAATCACGTGCATCGCTGTCTCCAGCTCATAGTCAAGCGGATCAAAATAATAGATCTTTCCTGCCTGCTGAAAACGTACTCCTACTACTTTTATCATGTTAATTCTCCTTAATTGTCAAAAGCAGCAATTCTATAACAAGATCAAAATTCACATTCGCTGAAATCCGCATCTTCGCTGTCTCCAACGCTTTGATAATCTTCTCGATTCCCTGATAAGAATGTTTCGCTGCCTGATTTTTTATGTCATAAATCTCATCTTTGAAAATAAGACCATTTACATCATTTGTTGCCTTCAGATAAAGTATATCCCGAAACCAGACCATCATCAAATCAAAATAATCATTGATGGACAATTTATACTCGGCAATCTGCCTAACTGCTGCCGCCATCTCTGAGATGTCAATATCGCTAAGTCTCTTCATAAGCTGAAGCACAGAGGCTTTCAACTCGCCGAATTCCTCCGAGGAAGCAAGCTGCACCGCTTTTCCCACATTTCCCTGGGAAAATGCCGCGCACACATTCGCCTGATAATCCGGAATCTGATACTTTTTCATCAGATATTCCTGTATCACCTCTGCCTTTACCGCCTTTAAGTTCAGAGAAACACACCGTGACAGAATGGTCGGCAAAAAGCTGTCAGCGTTAGTGGTCAGAAGCAGTATGACCGCATAAGCCGGCGGCTCTTCTATCGTCTTGAGAAGGGCGTTCTGCGCCTGCTGATTCATTTTCTCCGCTTCATCCACAATATAAATCTTACGGTGGCTGCTGTATGGCTTGATAACGATATCGTTATTAATCTGTTCTCTGATGTCATCGACACTGATGGTATTTGGCTTTTCATGGGATACATAGATAATATCCGGATGATTGTGATCCATTGCCTGCTTACAGGAGCGGCAGTTCAGACAGGGCTTTCCCTCGTCTGCCTCGCATTGCAGTGCCATAGCAAAGGCTTCCGCAAGCATCATTTTTCCGGATGCTTCCGGTCCGTTAAAGATATACGCATGAGATATTTTATCGAGGGTAATCGCATTTTGCAAGTGAGCTTTTATCTGTTCGTGTCCTATAATATCTGAAAAACCTGCCATAGATATCCCTCCTTCATATTTTTATGTAAAAATGTCCAAAAGCAATCCCTGTATCTCTCCCACATGGTCAAGAATCGCCAGGTGATCCTTCTCGTCCGCCACCAGCTCTCCTGCCAGTTCATCCAGATTCTTATCAATCAGCCGGATAATTCCGTATACTCTGTGACGTCCTTTCCGGTCAAGAAAATTCTCTCTGGAGAATTTGTGGGAACGGTATACCACCTCATTCATAAATTCCTTGATCAGACCACGATATTTCTTCATATCGCGGATATCCATATGCTGCGCAATCAGATTTCCCTGCGTTATAATGTCGTTTAACAGTCCGTCCACTTTTGCCTGAAGATCCGCGTCCGCGATTGCGCTCGCAAGCGTGAATTTGAAGGAACCGTCTCCCTCAACCGTCTTTGTTGCCTCCGGCACCTGATTTACCTGACTGACATCATTTACTTTTATCTCCATAAGGAATTCTCCTTTAGGCCATGCTGCCTTTTATATACTCCGTAACTGTCTGTATGGTTTCCGCCAGCTCCCGGTTTTCGAACCGTCTTGTGATACCGGCTTCCAGAAGCTTCTCCTCTGAGAAATCTCTTGCATCCGCCAGAAATCTCCGGCACATCTCCTCATACTTGGGAACCGCCTGCTGCCGCTCTCTGGCTATCGCGCGAAGAAGTCTCTCTCCATCTTCTACTTCTATATAAATCGGCACAACCTTCTCTTTTCCAAAGTAGTCCTGCATTTTTTGATAGCCTTCCAGTGTAACAATATAGAGATAGTTTCGCCCTGACAAATCAATCTCTCCGTCATCCACTGTGAAATACTTCCATATACCATACACGGTATCATAGGAGCGAAGTTCTACGATTTTTCCGGCATCCTGCAATTTTTGCACCTTCGCCTCGTCACAAAAATGATACTCCCGGCCTTCTGCCTCTCCCTCCCGGATAGGACGTGTTGTGTATGGAATAATCCGCTCCAGCTTCAAATCCTGATTTTTCATTATTCCCCGGAAAATACTGTCTTTTCCGGATGAACTTTTTCCCATTACACAAAAAATGCTGCCCATGTATCTGTCCTCTGCTCTATTCCTGTTTTCAGTATAATACATTCCTTACTTTTTCACAACGTTTATACGCGGGAAGTTCTGCAATCCTTCCACATCCAGTCCCAGACGCCGGCTCTCCTCTATAACCCGGACGGTCCGCTCATTCACCCATTCGCCCGGAACCACAATCGGAATCCCCGGCGGATACAGATAGACATACTCCGCCGACTCTCGGCCAACTGCCTGCTCCAGTGCAACCGTCTCCTGCTGTCCTTCCTCAGCCTCCCAGATTTCCTCGGCTTTTTTCTGCTTTTGATAGATGTCCCCCGGCGAAAGAATTTTTTTCTCTTTTTCCACATCCAAAGTACGGTCTATTTCATGAAGAGCCTCCGATAACCGCCGGAATCCTTCGCAGGTATCCATCACGGAAGTCAGGGCAACCGCATAGTTGCCACAGGCCATCTCCATCTGCAGACCATGGGAATGAAGCAGCCTCTGTGCCAATTCCTGTCCGCTGATTTTTCCACCGGTTTCCATCAGAAGCTTTCCTCTGTCAAAATCATAGATTTCTTCTTCCATAAAATCATTTTTGTCCAAAACCTTCAGATTCCGCAAATCCGAAACCGACTGCCGGAACTCTCCCAGCATCCCGGCATAATTCGCAAAAAGCTCATTGCCTTCCTCCCGAATCATGCGCAGACTCCGCTCAATCCCCACTATCAGCACATAAGAAGGGGAACTGGTTTCATAGATTCCCAGATATTTCTCCACCTGCGCATGATCAATACGATCCGAACACAAATGCAACAGTGCCGTCTGTGTAAATGCCGGCAAGGTCTTATGTACGCTCATGATAACCGCATCTGCGTATCTGACTGCGTTCTCCGGAAATTCAGAAGAAAAGCCAAAATGTGCTCCATGCGCCTCGTCCACAATCAATGGAATATTTCTCGCATGCACTGCTTTTGCAATCCCCCGGATATCCGAGACAATCCCGTCATAGGTCGGCGAAGTAATCACAACTGCCTGTATCTGCGCATCCTCTTTCAGCTTTTCCTCCACCATTTCCGGCGTAATCTGTCCCTGCAGACCATTTTTCGTAATCACCGGATACAGATACTCTGCCGTAAGCTGCCGCAGAAAAAGCGCATGATAAACGGCCTTATGGGAATTACGCGCCACCAGTATCTTTCCGGTGCGCGGCACTGCCGCACTGATTGCCGCAAGAATTCCACAGGTACTTCCGTTGACCAGATAATATGCCCGCCCGGAACCGTACAGTTCTGCCGCCTGTTCCTGGGCATCCCGCAGAATTCCTGTCGGATGGTGAAGATTATCAAATCCATCTATCTCCGTAATGTCCATACTGTACGGATTACCAAAATCCATTGTCCGCTTATGCCCCGGCATATGAAACGGATATATCTCTGATTTTGCAAGCTCTCTGAGCTTTTCTTCCAGCATCTTTTCTCCTCTCTGCCGCAAACGCACTATCCGAGAAAACGTCCCAGCTCCGGCATCCAGTCATCAAAAAATACCAACTGCTCACACAAACTGTGCCAGATTGGTCTTAAAAATTCCAGAATCAGATCCAGTGCATCTTCCCATGGCACCGGCTGTTGCCCGTGATTGCGAAGATACTTTTCCCATCTCTTACGCATATACGCATAATTGCGGTATCCCTCGATCTGTGCGAGACGCTCTTTCGTCTTAATCTTTGGCAAATTCTCCGTCAGCCTTTCCAGCTCCTCTATGACATATCTTCCGTTTAAGGACTGGCTGTGCAGCATCCGGTAGGTATTATAATAACAACTCATATCCCCCACCAGTTCCAGCTTTTCCATTATGGTAAAAACATCCCGGCCAATCCGGCTTTCCGGTGCATATAACAGGTAAGATACCTTTTCCCCTGCAATTGCCGTAAGAGCCTCCTCCCGCTGAACCGAATTCCGGTTATCCGCGTGATAGCTGTGCAGTGCAATGGTAAGCGGCACCCGCATATCACAATACTCTGCCGTCATGTTCAGATAAATCCAGCCTTTTTGCTCGCTTACTGTCCCCGTCCAGTCAATCTCCTGCGGATTTTTCGAGGAAAATATCTCCGTTTTCATCTGCTCCGCCAGAGCTTGTGACAGAGTCTGCCCCGGACACAGCTTCTCCGGCGGCATGGACTTCCCACTCTCCTGATAGAAAAAGTGAATCTTCCTCTCCGCCCGCTCCCTGTATGCCTGCTCCCCTAATATCGGATAACTCTCCAGCCACAAAAACTCCCGATATTCTGACTGCTCAATGCGAAGCATCATATCCTCCACGGCATATCCCCACAGCAGATCTGCAAACGGAATTGCAAGCTCTCTGCTTCGCTTCATGATTTCTGTTGTCTCGCAACCCCCCAGCTTCATTACAGCCACACTCCTATCAGACTCTGCACACGCGTGACCACTTTCCGCGCGTGGGCATACTCCATCAGCCTGGAAATATCCTTCTCTTCATCCCGAATATAGGACTGCACCGCTTCCTTAAATATCTCATGCTCCAGCTTTCCTTCATATTTCAGGCAATCGCAAATCATGCGCTCCTTGTCGTATATCTGAAAAGAAAGTCCGTTCAACTCAATGGACGCAGAGCCCAGTTCCAACGCTTCCGGCTCCGTATAATAAGGAATAACCTTTGGATAATCCATCTTAAACCGTGACTTGGAAGTATTCTTGTCCACGGCAAGATGCCATGCAAACGGCTTCTGACTGATATACCCATAGGCATACAGCGCACTCTCCAGACAAAGTCTCGCATCCGGAAAAAGCTTTGCAATCAATTCCTCTTCCGTGAACCGGTCTTTCCGGTCCGTATAATATCCATTTTTAATCCTGACCATATCTCCGGATTCCACAAAAGCAAGAATCTTTCGGTAATCAATATTCAACTCCGCAAATTCTTCTTTTTTAACAATCCCGCCTTTTTCGTCAATCCACTGATACAGCCGCTCCAGGGTTTCTTCCGTCTTTTTTTGTTTTGCCGACATTTTCCGCTCCATAAAAAATATAGTGGTAATTTACTTCTGTATTATTTTACGATATTTACCTCCATCCGTCAAATAAAAACAATACCGGAATTCGCCTTGCAATCCCTCAGAATATGTCCTATACTCTGCTTAGGACATATTTTTTTGTCGTTTTTAACGAATGAGGTGAATTATGGACAATAACAATCATCAGAGACTGCGCAAAAATCCTTCCCGGGAAACCTGCGAGGGAATCATCAAACGAATCCTTATGAGCGAGGTTCTCCAACACGGTAGCAACTGTCATTTCAAAAATGCATCCGACTTCCTGAGCTATTTTGAATCCCTCTATCCGGCATCGGATGCTTTGACCAAGCAAATCCAACGGGCAGTACGGGCTCTGGATATGCCGAAGGATGAAAACGGATACTTCATTGTAAACAAGACCACCGACCAGTTCCATCAGGAAACGGAAATCTCCCGCGCCTTTTCGGAGGGCGGGGTTACGATTAATCCGATGGAGAATGTGGAAACGGTTTTTCTCTCTGTCCCTCCGCATATGCGCTCCTACCTGATCCATCTTCTGGAGGAATCCATAACCTTTTCCGACAAATATATTACGATTATGGAAACCTCAAACGGTCTGATTTTTTATACAAATAACAAAAAACAATTGCTTGTGCTTTTAAATAGTCTGATAAATTAGCCTTTCTTTTTTGATGTCCTAAATTCAAAAAGCGACAGGATATTCTGTCATATCCTGTCGCTTTTTCTTTGTTTTGTCTTAATATATGTCTTTCTGCATCCATTTTGTCTATTTAAACATGCGGTCGCGTCTTCGTCTTCTCTTCTTCCGGTCATTGGTTCGGAAACGCTCTTTATCGATTTTCTTAACCTCAATCTTATGGCGAATCACATAGAAGTTATCGTACAGTTTTTTTCCGGCATAAATGAGAATCGCCAAAAGTCCCAGCATCAGCACCACCAGAAAAATCACTTTTGGCTTAATCAGAATCACTTTTCCGGCACCGTCTGTCTGTTCCTCTTTCTGCTTTTCAAAATAATTCTCTTCCACTTTCGCACCGGTCTTGACAATTCCGACATTGCCAACCACATGATCTGCGTAAGTATACTGAATCCTTGCTACTATGCCATCCTCGTTTACCTGCTTCTCTTCCGCGACAGCATCCGTGAATTTGGCCGCTTTCGGCATAATAATATAGGCATGATCTTCCAGCTTGACATAAGGCTCATTCAGATTCAACAGACCATATTTCTTCCCGGAAGTATCCAGACTCGTGTCATTCTCCGCCACATTAAGCACTTGAAAATTCTCAAAGCAATAATCAAACAACCGCCTTGTATCCGTATAATGGGAAGGCGTCTCTGCCTTCATCACCACACAAACCAGTGTGATTCCGTCTTTCTCCGCAAAGGACACCAGCGTATTTCTTGCCGCATTTGTATAGCCTGTTTTTCCGCCTGTGCAGTATTCATACAGATGGGAAGCATCCCCTCTGTACGGGTAAATCATCTTATGATGATTGTGACAAGGATATTCCTCCTTACACTTATTGGTCTTTGGAATGGTATAATTCGCCGAGCCAGCAATCACACGAAACGTCTCATTCTTGTATGCTTCCATGGATATCAGCGCCATATCATATGCGCTGACATAATGCTCCTCATCCGGGAGTCCGTTACAATTGTTAAAATGCGTATCCTTACATCCAAGCTCCTGCGCTCTCTGATTCATCAGGTCAATAAAGGTCTGATAATCGCCTCCCAGCTTCTGTCCTACATGTTCCGCCACCGCATAGGCACATTCATTTGCCGATTCCAACATAACCGCATACAGGCATTGCTCCATGGTCAGCTTCTCTTCCAGATTTCTCGCAATATGAGAAGTGTCTCCTTCATTTTTAAATACGGCATCCGCGGAAAAGGTCACTATCTCGTCCATATCACAGTTTTCTATGGCAAGAAGTACCGTCATAATCTTTGTAATGCTCGCCGGATACTGCTTTTTATGACTCTTCTTCTCATAAAGTATGGTTCCGGTATTTACCTCCATGACAACAGCACTTTCCGACTCTGTTTTAGGGCCATCCGGCCAGTATTCATCCGCTTTCACCGTCAGCGGTTCCTGTATCAATATGCAGAACGCTGCAACAATTGCAAGTATCTGCTTCCATCCAATCTTTTTCATCTGCTTCTTCCCTATATCCCCTTTCGCATAAATCAAGTATAAGCATAAATCCCTTATCCCGCAAGGGAAAAATATATTTGCCCAAAACATGCTTTTATATTATCATAGAAGGAAATGAAACTAAACAGACGAGGAGTAAAAATATGAGACTTCGTAATATTCCGGGAGCAGACGAGGCTGTTGCTTCCAGCCCATACTGTATTCAGAATCCGGCACAATACCGCGGTCAATGGAAGCAATTTCTTCAAAGTGACGCTCCCATCCATATCGAGATTGGTATGGGAAAGGGACGCTTCCTTATGAACATGGCTGCAAACCATCCAGACATCCAGTATATCGGCATAGAACGCTATACCAGCGTTCTTCTGCGGGCTGTCCAGAAAATGGACGAGCTGCAGCTTCCAAATGTGCATTTTCTCTGCGAGGATGCCAAAAATTTGCCGGACATTTTCGCTCCGTCGGAAGTATCCCGCATCTACCTGAATTTCTCAGATCCATGGCCAAAAGACCGGCATGCCAAACGGCGCCTGACCTCCCACGAGTTTCTGGAGCGGTACGACCGGTTTTTAGCACCGGATGGCTCACTGGAGTTCAAAACGGATAATCAGGATCTCTTTACTTTCTCACTGGAGGAAATAGATGCTTCTGAACGATGGCATATTGATGCCTCGACGCGGGATCTGCATCATGATGACCAGATGAATGCAGGCAATATCATGACCGAGTATGAGGAAAAGTTCTCCTCGCTGGGGCATCCTATCTGCAAGCTGATTGCCTCACGCTAAAAATGAAACGAAAATTACGGCCGCCTTCGGGCGGCTCTTTTGCTGTATCGGACAAACTTTCCCATGAAATAAAAAAACCCCCGACGAAGTTCATATCTTCGTCAAAGGTCCTTTTGCAAAAGTTATATTTCAAAATTCCATTTGCGTTTTTAGTGCGCGATCAGGGGTTCGAACCCTGGACACCCTGATTAAGAGTCAGGTGCTCTGCCAGCTGAGCTAATCGCGCATTTGTTAGTTATTTGCTTGTCTTTCCTAACGACAAGAGTTATTATATAATACACATATAAAAATTGCAAGCGTTTTTTTAAATTTTTTTAAATTTTTTTAAAAGCATATTCGAAAGAAACAATTTGCCATGAATCAGCAGACATTCTTCCCAGCTCCGCGCTTGAGTTCGGACTTGCCAAAGAATTACAATCAGTCGGTTCGTTCAAGGCGGAACAGACGGGATGCCCGTGCCCGAATCCGTCTGTACCCGGATTCGGGTTCCACGTTCCCTACTGCTCTGTCTTTACAGCCTTTATTTTCATATTCTCCACCATCCGAAGAATTCCTGCACCTTCCAGTGCTTTCAAAACGATAAAGAAAATGACCGTATCAATTGGCCACATAATCAGATTTTTGAGTGCCCTTACCGGAAGAATAGCCATAAATGCATTTCCATACAAAAGGGAAAGGCAGAGTGTATTCAGGAACACATTACAAATCAGCATGGCAACAAACTTTGCGGACAGGATACGACCTATCGTAATTTTCTTTTTGTAGAAAAAGCAACCGTATATTACGCCTCCCAGAATCTTTACCAGTGTCAATGGCGGGCAAAATGTTCCGATCGGGTTCAATACATAGTTGATAATATCCACCACTCCCGCAAAAACTCCGCCTACAACAGGGCCAAAGAGATATGCTGTAATCTCGTTGGCAATTCCGGAAAAACTAATCCGGATGTATTCCCCGTAATTGATGGAGAAACGGCTCAATATCACGGCAATCGCCGCAAGCATTGCCGTAATGGTGATGGTTCTCACCGACTTAAATTCCTTTGAAGAATCGGTGAACAAAGTTACGAATTTTTTCATAAAAAAATTACCTCCTTTGCAGACCTCATCATACTACAACTGGAGATAATATTATCTTCGGATGCAGCGGGATGCGACTCATGCACCGCAAGATACTCTTTTCGTCCGAATGACAACTCCCTGTTCACCCGGCACTTAACGCGCATGTGTCTACTCTGCTTAAACTATTTTTTTGTAACGCTAATAGTATAACACATCATATCGATTATGCAAGAAAAAAAGAGGAACAAGCGTCCCTCTTTCCTTATCAGTTCCCCATTTGAGCAAGCAATTTCGCTATATCATCCGGTGACATCTGCTTATTCGGATCGGATAAATCCAAATCCCCATTGTCTTCTACCGGTTCCGGCACCGGTTCAGGTTCAGGCTCTGCCGCAAGATCGGCCTCCATGCTTGCAAACAATGCAGCAACCTCATCTTCATCTAATGTTTTGTTCGGATCCGACAAATCAGGCATCTCAATCTCTGCCTCAGGCTCCAACTCCGCATCTTCTATAATTGGCTCGATTTCCGGCTCAGGCTCCAATCCCATGTCTTCAAGAATTGGCTCCTCTTCTGCTTCTGGTTCCAATCCCACATCTTCTATAATTGGCTCGATTTCCGGTTCAGGCTCCAACTCTATGTCTTCCATGAACGGTTCGATTTCTGCCTCAGGCTCCAACTCCACGTCTTCAAGAATCGGCTCAATTTCTGCCTCAGGCTCCAATCCTACTTCTTCAAGAACCGGTTCCATCTCAGGTTCCGGCGCTGCTTGTACCTGCTGCTTTTCGAGGCTCTCCTTAACAACATCTTCAAGATGCTGCTGCAACGTATCCAACGCTACCTTTACACTCTCTATCTCAGCCTGCAGCTTGTCAACGCTTTCCGACTCTGCATTTTTCTGTGCATCAATTATTTCCTGCTTATTTTCTGTCGCTTTTGTTGCACTGTCTTCCAACTGCACCTGCACCTTATTTAACACTCCGGCGAGTTCTTCATTTGACCGAAGCATTGCCTGTGCATGCTCATGATTCCGATTAATGATTACCTTTGCAACTCCCTTTTGGGCATTCACAACCTCCTGGTTTGAAATCTTGGTCTCCTTCTCAAAACGCTCCAGCTTCTGCTCAATCTCTTCAAAATACTTTCTGAGCATAAGATAAGAAGCCTTTTCCGATTTAAAAATGCTCTCGTACTGCTCTTCCCGTCTGGCATTCTTTTTCTCCATAAGCTGCAGGATTCCGCTGATTACCACATAGAGAAATAGCAGATTTACAACCCCCAGAACAATGATCACCACAAATTGATCCGAATAATTAATCATAGTATATAATTCCGCAGCCATGACCAATGTAAAAATCAGAGCTCCAAAAATAATTTGCATCCTTGCTCTCAAATTATCGTTCTTCATATACGATCCCTCCATGGAATTATTTCTCCGAAATATTCACGTCCACCACATGGACAAGCCACAGACCAGTTGCGCTCCGCGCACCTGCCACTGCTTTGCAGCTTTTGTCTGAGGCTGTGTGGTGGGGTGAATTCTATTCACCCGGCAAGTGAATAATTTAAAATTTATTATCATTTTACCATATCGGGTGTATTCTCACAATATTTTTCACAAAAAAAGACTCATTTTCCCTATGGTTCATGAGCAATATGCCATGATTGCCTGTTGTGTAAATTCTGCAGTTCCGTCCCCTCCGGCACGGTCAATATTCTTCTTCATCCTTTCATCCGCCACATACATCCGGCCCAGACCATTTAAAATTTCATTTGTACAGGTATAATAATGCTCTGTAATAAACTGCTGTAACTTTGCTATTTTATCCTGCACCGCTTTTTCCTCCGGAGAATGGTTCCGAAGAGCTCCTATCTCCGTAAAAATCCCCAACAACTGCCTGGATACTTCATCATAATTTTCATCTTTTCTTTTGACGGAATATTCTTCATATGCCTTTGTATTCCCCCATCTTTCCTTGATTTCCTTCTCATAGGCATCTATTTCATCTCTGTTAAATACGTCAAATCCCATGTGCGATATTCCTTTTTCCTGTATCTCCCTGGCAAAACAAATCATTTCATGGATATGTTTTTCCTGCAATTCCAACAATTTAATCTGCTGCTCCAATACTTCTGCCGGATTAAATTCCGGACTGTCGAGAATTTTCTTAATTTCCTTTAACGGGAACTGTAATTCCCGAAACAGCAAAATATTCTGCAGACGGGAAAGAGCTGTATCATCATACAGCCGATAGCCTGCATCGGTCACCTCCGTCGGTTTTAATAATCCGATTGCATCATAATAATGAAGCGCCCGCACGCTGATTCCCGTAAGTTCACTAACCTCTTTTACCGTCCGCATAATTTACTCCTCCCAGAAATCCTCCACATTCGCCAATATTTCATCCGCCGGAAGAATGGTCGCATCTACAATGGAGATTCCCGTCTTTTCCAGATAATGTCTGACCATATGATAACCGCAGGCATAACCTGCACAGTATGGCAGGCCAACCGGTTCACAATTCTGTGCCAGTGCAATTTCATCTCCGTAGAGATATGCATTCAGGTTCTGCAGTCCCTGCACATCAAGGCCTTTTCGAATAACCGGCTTTACTTTTTCCTTCAATGTCTGCATATCCGTCTTTGTCACCCACGGCCCTGCATTTTCCACTCCGTACAGGTGCACTGCAAAATTCTCGGCCAGTCCCTCGTTCACCATCATCTCTGCCAGTGTAACATCATTCTTCCATTCGATAAACTGAAAACGTACATTATGATTTGTTTCGTGTGCCAATGCCGCCGGAAGCCGCTTCATGGTAAATGCATTCGGCACAAGGCTGGCAAAAATATATCCCGGGATACCGCCATCTCCGCAATAGCCATCGCTGAGACGGATATACGGACTGTCCGGATTTGCCAGCAAAATCGTATACAGATATTCCTGAACCGGAAGCTGAATGCCTGCCTGTGCAAAACAATCCAGGGATTTTTGAATGGACTCTGTACACGCCTCCCAAAGCTTGCGGTCTCCGATTAACTCTATATTTTTCTTCTGCGTCTCGTCAATATCCGTGGGCAGAGCAAACCCAAGCATCCCGCTTGCCATGATGACATCATATCCGCCCGGCACTGCCGCCTTAAGCGGAACATGGATACAACTCCACTTCTTTTCAAAGGGTTTCATTAACTGATACCGGTAAATATCATTCTTCTTTTCGGTTTCTGCATTCATGATCTCCGTATAAACTATATCGGATCGTATTTCTTTTACATTCATCATTTTTTCTTCCTTTCCTCTGTTTTCTTTACCATACACTATGACGTAACGTCAGAGTCAAGGGCTTTTTGCATTTTTCACCGATTGAGCGGATTAAGATTTTTTTAAGATGCGTTTATGCTCTTTTTTAAAAGAATGTTTTATAGTTTCTTATAAAAAGAATAAGGAGAAAGAAACACATGAAAAAGAGAATAACGTTTATCGCTTTGGCCGTCATACTGTTTGTAGTAGCAATCGCAGTTCTGCCAAAAGACAAAGGGGCAGATGAAATAGACCGAACGGTGCAAAAATATGCCCCTATGGGAGCCAGTATAGCCATTATTGAACAGGGACAAATTAAAGAAATCAGAAATTATGGTTATGCCAACAAAGAAAAGAAAAAGCCGGTAACGGATGATACCAGATTTAAGATAGCATCCATATCCAAAACCGTAACCTCCTATGCGGTGATGCAACTGGTGGAAGCCGGAAAACTGGACCTGGATGCCCCGGTAAACCAATACCTGACCAGATGGCAAATCCCTAAAAGTGAATATAACGAAGAAAAAGTTACTCTGCGAAGGCTGATGTCGCATACTGCCGGATTGACGGGCAGTGATGAAAATAATTATACAACACCACTTCCTACGATCGATGAGGCACTGGCCCTGCATGATGTCCGATTAAAGAGAGAACCGGGGAAACAGTTTGAATATTCGGAATTTGTCGGACATGGAATCTGTCAGCTTGTCATTGAAGAAGTGACAGGTATGAAATTTGAAGATTATATGGTGGAACAGGTTTTTGAACCGTTAGGTATGCAGGAAACAGATTATTCCGATACTTCTAACACCAAAGGTGAATTGGCAGTTCCCTATGCAGGTACCGGTTGTGCGACACCTGTAACCCCTATTGTCATGAATGGAGGCGGCGGAGTTACAACCACTTCACATGACCTCGCACTCTTTGGAATCGCGTTAATGGATTATTATGATAACGGCTGCGGTGAAATGTTCCGGGTACAGGAAAATACCCTCAGCGAGGGCGGCTACTATGGCCTGGGGATTATTCCAAGGAAATTAAGCGACGGAAGAACCGTGTATGAACATAACGGTACGTTAACCGGATGGAATGCCCAGCTTGTTATTGAACCTCAGACAAAAAGCGGAATCGCAGTTGTTACCAACTCTGATAAGGCATATTACATGACTTATGAATTAATGGAAGTCTGGAGTAAGCTGACTTTGGGCGAAAAAGTATCCGATTCCTTAATGGCCAAAGTACGGCAGGTATTTACGGGAATTCAAGCAGTTCTGTTGCTATGCATTCTGCTTTTTGGTATCATTTTAGTAAGTAAGATAAGAAAACAAAAGCTGATTCGGGTAAAGAATCCGGTAAGAATAAGTGCCTGTATCATGATCTTTGTACTTTGTTGTATATGTGATGTGATATTGTTCTACAAAGACTGGATTTTCAAATGGATATGGGGAATGGAAAACTACTATTTGTTTACCTTTTTCCCACCTGAATTTAAGTACATACAACTGGAAGCCGGTGCGTTACTGTGCCTGTTTCTGATAAGAGTGTGCCATACTCGTAAAAAAATTGCTTCATAGACTCTGAGGAGGTAAATACGTGCAGCAGGTTTTGATTGTGGATGACGAAGAAGAAATCCGGGAAATGTTAATAAAATGCCTACAAAGAGAAGGAATTACGGGAATTCCCTGTTCAAATGGGCAGGATGCCCTTAAACATATTGCCCAAAGGGAAATTGACCTTGTCATTCTGGATATTATGATGGCGGATATGGATGGCTTTGAAGTATTACAGCATATCCGTAACAAGGATAAAGACATCCCGGTTATTTTTCTCAGCGCAAGACAGGAAGAATATGACAAAGTCCTGGGACTTGGGCTGGGTGCAGATGATTATGTAACCAAGCCCTTCAGTCCCGGCGAATTAATGGCAAGAGTGAAAGTGCAGTTGCGACGAAAGAAGAAAGCCGGCATGTCCAATCCCGGAAAGCTGATTCTTGGCACCCTGGAACTTGATCTGGGCAGTTATGAAGTTAAGGTCCGGGGAGAAAAGGTTGAATTAGTCGGAAAGGAAATCTTTCTCCTCAAATTCTTCATGGAACATCCCAATCAGGTCTTTACCAAAAGCCAGATTTACCACCAGGTATGGGATGCCAATTATGAAGATGACAACACCGTTATGGTATACATCAGCCATTTACGCGATAAAATAGAGGAAAACCCGAGAAAACCGGGTTTATTAAAGACAATACACGGTATCGGGTACCGTTTGGAGATAACAGATGAAAATAGGACGTAAGCTTTTTGGCACTTTTGTCGGCGTAATCACCGTATCCATGATCGTATTTCTTCTTTTTTGTTATTACTGTCTGAACGTCGGATATTTTAGCGGAATCAGTCATAATGATATGAAGCAGGCACTTGCACAGGGCGAGCAGTTTCTCCTGAATGGCGAGGATGAGATGCAGAGTCTGAAGCAACTGAAAAATAGCTATACGGGCATGGATTTTGCCGTAATAACAGATGGTGTGTGGATATCATCCGCAAATGTTCCGGTTCTTGTGGATGAAAGCGATATTCTGGATGCCATAAACGGACAACTGAATTCCTGTAAGGACTATGAGGTATTGGCCTGTGCCATCACGCAGGATAGGCAGACAGAATACTTAATCTGCTTTGTTGACCGGCAGGATTTTGAGGCAATGTCTTACAAATTCAATATGGTAAGAGCCAGAGGAATGCTGGGCAAACTCGCAATTGTCGGAGTCGTTATTACTGTAATTCTTCTGATACCGGCATTATATCTCATGCAACGCAAATATAAGGAAAAGGAACTGTATGAGAAACGCAGAAAAGAAATGATATCCAATCTGTCCCATGATTTGCGAACCCCCCTGTCTTCTGTCGTAGGATATTCAGAAATGCTTCAAAACGGTATCTACGATAATGAGGAGGAACGAAATACCTATATAGACATTATTCACCGTAAAGCGGTATACATGGAGAAACTGCTGTCTGAGTTACTGGAGTATTCCCGGTTGGAATTGGGGACAATCCGTCTGCAGAAGCAGAAAGTGGACATAACCGAACTGGTGCGGGAAATATTGATTGAATATTATCCTGAAATCGAAAAAAATCAATACACTTTGGAACTGGCAATCCCGGAACATCCTATCATAGGAATATGGGACAGGGAAAAACTGGGCAGGGTGATCAGAAATTTGATAGACAATGCCTTAAAATACGGCATGGATGGGAAGAAATTAAGAATCGCCGTGGAAGAAAAGGGCAATCATGCCTGCATTGAAATACAAGATTATGGAAAAGGTATCTCCCAAAAGGAGATACCTCATGTGGCAGAGCAATTTTACCGTGCCGACTGCGCCAGAAACAGCAAACAGGGCGGCATGGGGCTTGGTCTGTTCATTGTGCAGGAAATTGTCAGGCTGCATAATGGACGCTTCCATATTGAAAGCAAAGAGCAACAGGGAACCCGGATATGTGTACAATTTCCTTTATAACTCCCCATCCCACTTCTTTTTGATGCGGCAGATAACAACGGCAGATACTACCGCAATAATTGTAAGAAATGTATACACAATAATGTAGGCTGCTGTAGTTGAGATTCTGCTGTTAATCACTGGCGCGGTAAAGTCAACCAAAGTATGACACAGCAGACAGATCAGAATTCCCTTAATGTCCTGTTTTCTGCTTACGAAATAGCACATCAGAAAACTCAGCATCAGTTGCAGTATCATGGTCAGAATCCGCTCATAACCGACAAGCAGGAAGATCGTCCAATTCGTATGTAACAGGGAATCCTGAATGGTAAGCAGCGTAGAAGTATCCACCCCAAGAGCAGCCGTCTTCTCCACCATTGCGTCAAAGGTTCCCCCGTTAATCATCAAAATGTATGCTAGGTTGTTGATACATGCCACTCCGCCTATAATGATGGCTTCTATCCCGCCATGTCCAAGGCCTGCTGCAATTCCTCTCTGAACCGTAAGCTTCTTATTCATTATCCTGGCAACCGCATATCTGGCGATTACCTCTGAAAGGGCAGCCGTAAATGCCATGATCAAAGCATACAGGATAAAATGTCCGGTGGCAAACTCAGTGACTCCCGGATTCGCAGACACAAGCTTTATAATCGGTGTCCTGATAACCATCTGTAGCAAAAAGAAGCCTGCAGCGCCAAGAAACCATGCTGACCATATTCCTTTTCCTTTGTTCTTTACTCCGTATACAATCAATACCACAATCGGCAGTACTACACTGGCGCATAAGGATATCAGTAGCGCAATAATTTTTGATGTACTTATCATAATTTGGCCTCCTTGATTCTTCTTTCGATTTCCTTGAATTCACTTTTTTCACGGATTTTATCAAAAACCGGATTGCCCAGACTTGTCCGCATACTTTGAAGCACCAGCTTGGGACTTCGGGGCATCTGCACACCCAGGTCAAGGGTTTCAACCCAACTCTCCAGCTTGTCAAAATAGGAATCTCCATGCAGCATGCCTTTTTCCAGAAGAAAAAAGCCGGACTCTGTAAACATCTGAAGCCTGTCCATGCAGTTCCTGTCCTCCCCATGTACCGCATAATATGCGGCAGTCTGAAAATAGTAGTTTGCCGCCACATTCGGATTAAGTTCATCCAAGTGATAAATCCGGATCAATGCGTCCACTCTCGCGATTGTTTCCTCGCAAACTTCCCTTTCCTTTATATGCATGCCAATAAAGTAGATACTGTTTGCCACCGCCAACAGAATATGGAGAAAAGTACTTGCCTGTGCATAACGGTCTGCCTTTTGCGGCTCACCGTTCATAAGATATGCCTGTATCAGCACTCCGTCACTCTGGTTCAACACCCTCTGAGGGTTGAGCAGACCGGCAATTCCGTCAATCACATCCTGCGAACGCCCGGAACAAAAGTCAATACAAGCCCGGATTCCCAACGCATCGCTATATATCTGATCATCCGTACACTCCTCTATAATACGGTCGCACAGCTTTCTCATTTTAACAAGAATCTCCTGCTGTCTTTCCTTTTGCTCTGCAAGCACATAATGGTTGAGCCACAGGATGGCAATCTGCAGAAGAAACCGATAACAGGAATAATATTTCTTAACCAGCGCTTCACTTTTTGCAAAAGCCTCTTCAAAGGGCAGCGTGGCAAAATCCTCACCCAGTTCTCCATACAACTTCTGAATCTGCTCCCTGGAAAGCTGCGGCTCATATCCTAAAAGCTCATCCACCGATATCCCAAAATAAGTCGCAAGCTCAGGAAGCAGAAGAATATCCGGCATACTCTGGCCGTTTTCCCACTTGGATACAGATGCCTTGGTCACTCCCAGAAAAGAAGCCAGCTCTTCCTGCGTAATTCCCTTCTTCCTTCGCATATGCGCTATGTTTTCGGCAATTTTTAACGAATTCATAATCGGCATCGGATACCTCCGTTGTTGTATCTTCCTTATTGCTTTATAATAAGTTTACGCAAATGCTTCCGATTTTTCAATGGATTCTCCCGACATTTTGTGATACCAAGTCAACTATCAGTAAACTTCAGGCTGCTTGTCAGGTAATTTTGTTTCGGGCCAAACTCACTTTATTTCTTTGCATCTTTTGCCATATAGCATATGCTAAAAAGCAATGTGACAACTTCTGTGATAAGACTCACCAGCCATACACCTGTAATGCCAAGCAAATACGACAAAACGAAGATAGCGATCAGCAACACAATCAATCCTCTCATGGATGAAATCACAGCGGATTCTTTGGCTTTTCCGATTGCCGTAAAGTAGAAAGATGCTATAGTGTTGATTCCCGCAAAAGCAAAAGAACTCATTTGAAGCCGGAGTCCAGGTACTACCAGTGCGGAAACCTCCTGACTGTTTGAAAATAAGCTGCTGTACCATCCGGCAAGGCAGGTCATGGTTACAAACACAACCAATGCCGCAATCACAACAAAACTCATGGTGGTATTACGCACCTTTTTTGCCAGTGCGTGCTGACGGGCTCCGAAAGTAAAGCTGACAATCGGCACCATTCCCTGCCCGAATCCGATAATAATCATACTAAATACATACGACACATATCCGATAATCGTAAAAGCTGCTACGCCATTTACTCCGGCATACTTCAGGACAACAAAATTGTAGGCTGCCATGGAAATGCACATGGACAGTTCCCCTATAAACTCGGAGCTTCCGTTTAGAATCATCTCTTTGATTGTCGCTTTGTCAAATCGAAACGCACCCAGTTTGAATACTCTCGATTTTTTCTTAAAATACAGCAGTGAAAAAGCCAATACAATGCCTGACGACAAAAGTGAAGCCAGTGCAACTCCGCGCACTCCAAGTTGAAGAGGTTTTACAAACAGATAATCCAGTACAATATTCAGAATCACCGTCATCAGATTGGACATCATAATAAACACCGGATTTCCCTCACCCCGGATAAACATTCCGCATGTGGACAGAAGTACCATCATCGGCAGCTCGAAAAGCAGGATGGCATAATAGTCCACAAAATATGCTCTCGTGAGACTGTCCGCCTGAAAAAAAGAAGAAAGCGGGCGCAATAAAAAGCTCATGCATATCGTTATTACTACCGTGACAATCAGGCAAAGCATCATGGTTTGCCGAAACACCTGATTTGCCTCTTCCAGCGAATTCGCTCCGAGAAGTCTTCCCGCAATAGCGATTCCGCCCACCGCAATCATCAGGCCAACAGCCAGATAAAAATACACAATCGGCAGACCGAGATTCACTGCTGCCAAACCTTCTTTTCCCACATAATTCCCTATGAAATAACCGTCAATGATATTGATCATCGCCGTCAATACCATCGCTATCACAGAGGGTATTGCAAATTGCAGGATAACCTGCTTTCTCTTGTTTTGAATCATCTCTAAGTTCATAATCAAAGCCTCCTTAACTGTTTGTGTGATAACAGAGTCAATGATAACAAGACTTTTTTTTATAAACTTCTGAATTCTTACTGTTATTTAATTGGAATGCATATATCAAATTCCATATATCCATCCTCCCGCACAAGTGTGTACTGGTCGTAAGAATATCGTTCGTCCAACTCAAGATGCTTTGCCGGAAACCATATTCCAACCAACTCCTGATGCCGGTGACGGATATCTTTGATAAATCCCCTGTATGGATATATAACAAACTTTCCCCCATCCAGAACACTGGTATTCTTATACTGTTCAAGATTTTTGCTTGTCATACAGATGTCATAGATACAGTGGTTCTTATCTGTAATGGAAGGATCATCAAATGTCCGCTCAAAAAAGATGGTGTCCTCGTCTATATCCTCCTGATATTTTTCCGTAAACCTGCACCAATGTCTTTTGAGCTCATCATAATTCCCGATTGCGCGTTCGTACATCACTTCATAATCCGGCTTCGTCTCAAACCGTATCATGGAATCAATCCGTTCTATGACTTTTTCTTTCTCTTCCCTTGAAGCATCCATATCTTCCCTAAATTCGGAAGGAGATATCTTATGATACTTACGAAATGCCCAACTGTAATTGGAAGCGCTGTATCCATAGGTCTCGCCAATATCGGTGATGGATTTTTCCGTTTCCAGTTTTAAGCGAAACGCGCTTTGTTCCATCTTTAACCGCTTGATAAAAGAATATACACTCTCTCCTGTCTGCTCTTTAAATATCGTACTAAACCTCGAAGCTGAGAGAAAACAATGCCCTGCCACATCATCGATGGTGATATTCTCGCTCAAGTGCCGTAATATATATTCAATTCCCTCTGAAACAATTGCATTATCTATCATAAAAATGTAACTCCTTTTCTTTTCATATTATAGCAAAGCATTTTACAAATTTCATTAACTTATACCGTTTATCCTTCCGGAAATACCAGTTATCGCTTTGAGGTTTCCTTTTATTTTTTTGCTTGCTATAATAAGCCTATCCGGATTACTTCAGGGGAGGAAATTATGAAAATCAAGCTTGAAATCAATGCAAAATATAAAGAACTGGAGATACATATTTGCCATGAAAAGAATGCAGAAGAAGTAGCGGTTTCCTATCAAACCATTAAAGATGCCTTTGATACCTGCCTGCTTGCTTATGACGGAACTGAGGTGGTGCCTCTTTCCAGTCACCAGATCATCCGCATTTTTTCAGAGGATAAGAAAGTGTATGTGGCCACAGACAAAGGACAATACCGCCTCCGGGAACGGCTGTATGAGTTGGAGGAAAAGTTGGACGGAACAAGATTTCTGCGGATTTCCAACTCTGAAATTGTGAATCTAAAAAAAATCGAACGACTGGATACCAGCTTTGCGGGTACCGTCAAAATGTTTCTGAAGGGAAATATGGAAACTTATGTTTCCAGACGATATGTAGCAAAGATTAAAAAAGCACTGGGCGTTTGAAAGAGAGGATATGTCTTATGATTAAAAAAGCCATTTTTAGAGGAATCAACTGTTTTATGTATGCAATCGGCATTTATACGGTACTTCAACTGATTTTGTCAGCAATCAATCAAAAAGCAGGTATGATTCCTGTATTGCCTGAATTTTCTGCACAATTTCAAAATGAAGCAATTGCAATGCTGGTCCAGACCGTACTGATAGGAATCATCGGGGCCGCCTTCGGCGCCGGATCTGTTCTTATGGAACTGGAGCGACTGAGTCTGATTGCGCAGAGTATTCTTTATTTTATTGTCACGACCGCAGTCGGACTCCCGATAGGCTGTTTCTGCTGGGGTTTTCACAAATATCCTCAGACAAGGCTTTCCATGGGGCTGAGCTATCTGATAAGCTACCTGACTGTCTATATTGTCAACTGGGTGATACAGTATCGGCTCTGTAAGAGCAATATCGAACAAATTAACAAAAAACTTTTGGAACTGAAAGAAGAGGAATCATTATGAAAGATGCAATCATACTAAAAAATTTAAGAAAAGAATTCGGCAGTAACATTGCGGTCAATAATATTTCCATGGAGATTAAGGAAGGAATCATTTTTTCACTGCTGGGTGTAAACGGTGCCGGAAAAACCACCTCCATACGAATGATGACAGGACTGTCAAAACCTACCGCCGGAGACGCCAGAATATTTGGTTACAGCGTAAAAGAAGATCTTGCACAGGTAAAGCAGATCAGTAATTTATCTCCGCAGGATACCTCTGTGGCACCTAACCTGACGGTTCGGGAAAACCTTGAATTCATGGCGCAGATCTATGGCATGAATCGAAAGAAAGCGGCGGACAAAACCAATGAAATGATAGAAATGTTTTCCCTGCAGAATGTGGAAAAAGCGAAAGCAAAGACTCTGTCCGGCGGATGGCAGCGCAGACTGAGCATTGCCATGGCAATGATTACGGAACCGCGTATTTTATTTTTGGATGAACCGACTCTTGGACTGGATGTACTGGCAAGACAGGAGCTCTGGAAGATTTTAAGAGAAATCCGAAAAACCACCACCATTGTGCTGACTACCCACTATATGGAAGAAGCCGAAAGTCTTTCGGATGAAGTAGCCGTTATGATAAACGGAAGCATTAAAGCTCAGGGAACCGTAACCGAGTTAAAGCAATTAACCGGACAGGACAGCCTGGAAAAAGCATTTATCAAAATTGCGGAAGGAGGAATTCAGGAATGAGAAGTATTGTATTTGCCAAACGAACCGGAAAGGAAATTCTGCGAGATCCGCTCACCTTTGTATTTTCTTTGGGATTTCCGATTTTAATGTTAATTATTATGACTGTAATCGATAGAAGCCTTCCGCCGGAAGCAGGCATGGAAATTTTTCATCTGCCTTATCTGGCTCCCGGTATTACAATCTTTGGACTTACTTTTATCATGCTGTTTACCTGTCTGCAGGTTTCCAAGGACCGTTCCACAGCCTTTCTGATCCGCCTGTATGCATCCCCGATGAAACCGGGAGATTTTGTGGCCGGATACACACTGCCGCTCCTTGGTATTGCATTGCTGCAGACGATAATAACCTTTGCTGCAGCCTTTATTACAGCCGCCATTACAGGGGATACGTTACATCTCGGGAATGTTGTCCTTGGTATTATCCTCAGTATCCCTGCAGCCCTGCTGTTTTTAAGCTTCGGCATGTTGTTTGGCACCATACTGAATGAAAAAGCGGCACCCGGCATCTGTTCGATTTTAATTACAGCAGCCAGTATGCTGGGCGGAATCTGGATGGATGTAGACGCACTGGGCGGCACCCTTCTTGACATCTGTAAAATACTGCCGTTTTACCACTGTGTCAAAACCGTTCGACTGGCCGTGCTGGGGAATTTCTCCCAAATCGGAGCCCCTCTTGCCGTCACCTGCATTTATGCCGTTGTCATCTATCTTTTGGCGGTACTGGCTCTGCGCTGCCGCATGCAACAGGATGTCAAATAAATATGTTTCAATGACTGTTACAAGCACCTGTGCACCATCCTCAATTGCTGAGGTTATCGTGTTAATGAAAACCGGAAAGCGGAAGGCGCAACTCCACGGAAAAACCACCATGGGAACCACGGCTGATTATCGTCTGTCCCCCATGTGAGAGGGCAATCTGCTTCACGATAAGCAGGCCGAGTCCGTGACGCTGCTCCGTTGTATTTTCATCACAGAGCATATAGTGAGGCGCGCTTTCCAACTGTTTGAGTTCATCGTCGGTTACGCCCACCCCATCATCCGATACGGCAACACTGCAGGCATTATCACTTTTTGTGACCTTCACAAAAATATGGCAGCCGTTTTCGTTATGGTTAATGCTGTTTTGAATCAGATTGCTTATGGCTCGTTTGATGAGGTCTTTGTCCGCATTTATCATGCAGACAGATATACTTTTATCCGTTTCCCATTCAATCGGATGCCTGTCATCAATATCCATATTGATAAAATCCACTACCACTGTTCTTGCAATGGACACGAGATTTTCCTTCGAAGAGTGAATCGGCTGCATGTTGTATTCCAACTTTGAAGACAGATTCAGGTCATTGATCAGATTCTTCATCCTCTCACTCTGTTTTACAATAACAGATGCTTTCCGTCGTTCTTCTTCCGTCAGACTGGCATCTTCTTTTAACTGATCCGCATACCCCATGACCATGGAAAGAGGCGTTCTGATATCATGCGATACCCCTGCAATCCAGTTCGCACGCGCCGTTTCCTTTTTTCGGATCTGCATTTTCTGTTCCTGCAGAATTTCAGAAGTCCGGTTAATACTGGCGGCAAGTTCCGAGAGCAGCCCTTTTTCTTTTACATGAACCGGCTCCTCCGTCGGCAGGGATTGAATCCCGTTTGTAATCGGCCGGACAGATTTCAGCAATCTGGAATTTGCAATCATATAGATAAAGAAAAAAAGCGTAATGTTGACTGCTAGAACGCAAAGCAGAATTTTAGGGAAACCTGCAATAAAGTTATAATCCCAGCTTGGCCACATAAGCTTCCAGAAACTTTCCTTCGGATAGCCCAGTACCATCAATCCATCTTCGGATTCTCCCGTAAAAGTAGGATATCCATCCATATAGCCTCGTGTCAGATTTGCAATCGAAGAGGCCGAATAGCTGAGCGGAACGCCCTCAGGAAGAGAGTCTGTTTTCCATACCACCTGCAGAGTCCGGTTATCGATATAAACCGCCCATGCCTGTTCCTGTTCCAAAATTTTCATGATTTCATCGGACAGAACATACCCGTTTTCTGTGTTTTTAATATTCTCTGCAGCTTTTTGTGCGGTTTCCCAAGGATGACCGTTTTGTGCATACTTGGAAGTAAGCGTTGCTAACACAGCCAGATTCAGAACAAACACCAGAATGGAACTGAGAAGTAGAACACCGACAAAACGTCTGGTTAATTTCAAGATATTTTTCATACCGGAATCATACCCTTTCTACAATTAATTTGTATCCAAGCCCTTTCACGGTAATCAGTGAAACCGGACGGGATGGATTGGCTTCGATTTTTTCCCGAATACGGCGAATGTGCGCCATCAGGGAATTCTCATATCCGTATGGATTATCGCCCCAGGCTGCCTCACAAAGAGAATCGATGGTTACAATACGTCCTGCATTACGGTAAAGAGCCGACAAAATGTCGTATTCTTTTGCCGTAAGTGCAAGATGTTCCCCCTCCTTAATAACTTCCGCACGCTCGAAATCAATCTCGCTCCCTGCTAACCGGACAAGCGGATTCTCATCCTTATAACTTCTGCGCAAAATGGCAAGAATCCGGAAAATCAATTCTTTTGGAAGAAACGGTTTTACGATATAATCATCCGCGCCAAGCCCAAATCCCCGGAATTTATCCTCATCCTCGCCGCGCGCGGTAAGAAACAGCACCGGATATTCCCCTTTTTCTTTTAATCTTTCCATCAGGGAAAAGCCATCTCCGTCCGGAAGCATGACATCTAAGACGGCAAGCTCCGGTGCGCCATGTTCTACTGCTTCCAACGCTTCTTTTACACTCTTTGCCGTGACCAGATTGCAAAATCCCTCTGTTTCCAGAATGGACACCACCATATCTAAAAGCTCCTGTTCATCATCTACAAGCAGAATCCGTTTCCGTTTCAAAAATTCATCATTCATAAATCATCCTTCTTTCTAAAACCAGTCTTATGAACAATTACATCATAACATATATTTTCGGTTTTTCAGACAGATTCTTCAAATGTAAAGTAAATGTAAGGTGGAGAGAATGTTGTCGCAAGGTTGAACCCGTAGAATCAAGATATAAACGAAAGGAGCTATACGACATGAACATGATTGAAACTCAAAAACTAACAAAAAGATATTCCGATTTTACAGCGGTAGATGGAATTGATCTTCACATTCCAAAGGGAAGTGTCTACGGATTCTTAGGCCCCAACGGTGCAGGAAAATCGACAACAATGAAAATGTTTCTCGGACTGACCAAACCAACGGATGGAACTTTTACCATTGATGGAAAAAAGTATCCGGAAAACAGAACCGAGATTTTAAAAGAAACCGGTTCCTTTATCGAAGCACCGGCCTTTTATGGTAATCTCACCGGAAAAGAAAACCTTGATATTATAAGAAAGATTCTGGGACTACCAAAGTCTTCTGTTACAGAGGCACTTGAGTTGGTGGGGCTCACCCCTCACAAAGACAAACTGGCAAAAAAATATTCTCTGGGTATGAAACAGCGGCTGGGGCTTGCCGGTGCACTCATTGGAAAACCGCCGCTTCTGATTCTCGATGAGCCGACAAACGGACTGGATCCGGTAGGAATCCATGAAATCAGAACGCTTATCCGTTCCCTGCCGCAACAATTTGACTGTACCGTACTGGTATCTTCCCATCTGCTGGCAGAGATTGAACTGATGGCAGATAATATCGGAATCCTGAATCACGGACACCTGTTATTCGAAGGAACACCCGAAGAATTAAAAGAAACTGCTGCTTCCCATGGATATCCGACAGATAATCTTGAAGATACGTTTTTGGCACTGATTGATGCAGATAACAGACAACGGAGGCTATAATATGCACTTTGATTTAGAATGGAAAAAAATGAAAAGAACCGGACTGTGGCCGGCATTTGCCGGAGGAAGTATACTGGCAGCACTTGTTCCGGTAGTTAATATGGCTGCCCGGTCGGAAAGTTTTGTGAAAATGGAAGGTTCCCCCTTACAGATTCTTCTTGGTGCAAACTGGCAGATGATGGCAATGCTTAACATTTTACTGGTTGTTGCCGGAGCATGCATTCTCTATCACACGGAGTACGCGGAGCATGCAATTCAGAAATTATATACACTTCCGATCAAAGACAGCACCTTGTTTTTTGAAAAGTTTCTACTTCTGGTCATTATGTGTGCCGGAATGCTTGCCATTGAAGCAGTGGGGCTTGCCTTTTGCTCTTTCCACTGGTTTACACCGGAAAACGGATTTTTACCGGAGCTGTTCGAAAACATTGCCTATTCCCTGTTACTTCTGATTCCGGCAGTATTAACTGCTCTTTTGATTGCAGCATTATTTAAAAATATGTGGGTTTCACTGGGAATCGGCGTTGTTGCAATCTTACTTGCAACAATGATTCCGACCGGAACTTCCATTTTATCCCTGTTTCCATTTGTCATGCACTTGCATATGACAGCCGGAATAACGGAATGTATCATTGAAAGCCTGGTACTTGCACTGGCAGCAGTACCGATTTTAAAAGTTAGGAGGACACTTGCATGAATTTTATTTCGTTAATTGAAGTGGAGTTTAAAAAGATACGCCGATCAAAAATATTGTGGATATTTTTGATTGCGACAATTATTTTGTGGATACCATCCGTTCTCAATGCCGATTTGAATTTTCAAATGCAGGCGGAGGGAATTGCACCGGAGTACAATTTTCTGGTGCAGGGATTCATGGGAATGTCCTGGTTCATGTTCCCTGCCATTATGATTGTAGGCACCGTTTTACTGAACCAGACCGAACGGAGCAATGGGGGAATTCTAAAAATGCTTTCCCTGCCTGTGAACAAAGCACAATTATGCCTGGCAAAATTTATTGTTCTCTTATCCCTTGCAGCATTCCTGATTGTAATAAACGTCGGAGTCTACTATGTGTGTGCCGCCACTGCATCCCATACACAAAACTATCATCTTATGTTGTCTCCACTTTTTGTCTGTAAGGAGGCATGCTACCTGCTTTTGTCCGCAGTCCCTATGATAGCATTTTTCTGGTTGCTGTCCGTATGTATCCGGACGCCGATTTTTTCAATCGGCATTGGCTTAGCCTCCATTGTACCTTCCGTTTTAATGATAAATACCAAAGTATGGTTTACCTATCCGATGGCATATCCATTTTATGTAATTACATCAGAGTACAGTAGACTTGCGGCAAACTTACCTGTTAAACAGATTACGCCTCTGCCGTGGCTTCCATTTGCAATCGGATTTACCATCCTCTGTTTATCTGTTTCCTGCCTGCGTTTTGGGCATAATGAAAAAAATTAATTTGAAAAAGAAAGGAATCTTACTATGAAAAATAAAATATTAACAACTATCTGCACCATCATGCTTTTTGTACCATGGACAATTCTTCCTCTCCGAACACAGGACTGGGCTCTTGAATCCCCGACTGCCGAGATTATGATCTCCTGTTATGCAGCGTTTATGATCTTTAGCGGAATTTTTACAATTATCGCTTATGTGAAGGGAAAGACGCAAAATGGTCTTATGAAATTCAATCTGGTCATCAATAGCCTGTATACCCTTTGCGGACTTGCGGTGTTTGGACTGATGATTGCGCCAAAACTACTGTAAAATCAACGATATCCGGCTATGTGGAATTCATAGTCGGATATCATCTCTTAATCATCTTTTATTTCATCGATAAGCCCAGTTGATAGGCTTCTTCCAATGCCTTTGTATTTTTAATGTCCCCTTTATCTTTGACGCTGCGTACCAGAACCATGCCTGCATCTTCCAAATGGAAAAAGTTAAGTATGAGCTGATACTGTACTTTGATTGCATCAAACAATTCCGGCAAAGATGCAGCTCCTACCAACAATAAGGCAAGTTTCTTTATCTTGAAACTATCCCGCAGCGGAGTATGTAAACGGTCAACCATTGCCTTCAGCTTTGCGCTGATTCCGTAAAAATAAACCGGTGATGCCACAACCAAAAAATCCGCTGATGCCAATTTTTCGTAAATAATCTTCATGTCATCATCCTGACAGCATCGATTCCCTTCACTTGTAAAGCAGGCATTGCATCCTATACAGGGATTCACATTATAATCTGCAACCGAGATGATTTCTACCTCATTATTCTTCTCTGCGCCTTCCTTAAATGCCTGCGCAAGCAGATCCGTGTTTCCACCTTTGCGTATACTTCCAACCAGAATAATTATTTTACTCATTGTCTTTCTGCCTCCCTACTTCACATAATAACAGCCGCACCAGAGCCTTCCGTAATTTTTCCCGGAATGGAATCCAAGCAAATCCCCACTAACCGCACTATAGACATCCTTACCCGGATAACGATTTTGCAGGATTTTCATTGCCTCTTTTTCGGCTTCTTCGATGTCACGCTTTTTATTCCCGTTTTTGTAATCGATTTTCTTTCCATAATCAACAATATAGAATACTACGTTCCCATAATCCTGAATCTTATTGATGTCATTATAGTATCCATGCTTCTTCACTTCTGATATATCCGGTGCATACCCGTTGGATAATCCGCTCCATGGTTTGCCTCCGACAATCGTCACGGCACATTTATACGTTTTGCCGTTTTTGGCGGTACAGGTTACGGTACATTTTCCGGTTCCGTGAATTTCCAGAACTCCAATGTTGGCTTTTTTCTTTATTTTTACCACTTTGTTGTTCGAACTCTTCCAGCTCTTTACATCAATTCCTTTTGCAACAATAGGAAATGTGGAATACTTGCCTTTCCGGAAACCGGTAAAATAATAACTTGTTATTTTTTTGTAGTTCAGACCTGCCTTTTGTACTTTTATTTTTTTACTGTAAGTCTGTCCGTCCTCTGCAAGACATGTAATTGTGGTCGTTCCACTCTTTTTCGTTTTGAGCTCTCCTGTTGTTTCATTGATACTTGCAATCCCGGTATCTTCACTCGCGTATTTTACCGGAGTAGCATTTCCTTTTAAAGAGAACGGATAGGTATTCCCCGTATAAAATACATCATCTTCACAGGTAAGTTCTGCATTTTTAACGGTAATCTCACAGCTAACAATCTTGGAAGAATTCTTAAAGGTTGCTGTAATCTTTGCTTTTCCTTCTTTCACTCCCATAAGAGTCGGACCTATCCCTTCATAGGTATCCGTAAGATAATATTCTTCATTTACATAAGTTTCATTTACAAATCGGACAACCGTAGGATCACTCGTCTTCCAGATGACTTTCTGCATCATCTTATCATATTGTTTCTTCCCAGCTTCCGTTGAATATCTTCCGGATATCGTAATGCACGGTTCACATTTCCGGTTGATATACGCCGTATACTTCGTGATATTGAGGCTTACGGTCAGTTTGTCATCTGTACTCTTTGCATATGCAGGCTCAATCTGTATGATTAACATAGATATGATTGCTATTACCAGAATCGCCCGCCTTGCTTTTGATTTTCTGCCCATTTTCATTCTCCTCTGATTTACTTTTCGGCTAAAAGTTTTTCATAAACAATTACTGTTCCATCGGAAACATAGCCGATTTTTTTATATCCGTTCTTTTCATATAAGTGACGATTTCTTTTACAAAATATCGGAGTTGTCAGTAACCAGCGTCGATTATCGAAATAGCTCTCAATAAGTTGCAATGATTCTGTTCCATATCCTTTTCCCTGATACTTAGGATGAATGCAAAAATCTTCCAAAGTCAATGAGTTTTCTTCTTCAACATGAACCCAGAAAATGCCTATCGGTTCCTCTCCTTTATAAATCAAATAGCAAGAAAACTGCTGCATCAGATTCTTCGTTTCCTCTAAATTATATATGCCTAATCCGACATACCAGTCTCCATCAAACCAGGCAGGCTTTTCACAATCGTCAAAGCTGACCTTTGTTCTGTCATCCGCATATGCGTCAGCTTTAATTTTAGTAAATATCTCCACCCTATCTTGCGTTAACTCTTCTATTCTTAACTCACTATTCACCGTTTGTCTCCCCCGCTGTTTCTTTTTTGTTCCAAAAAATATTGCAATACTTTTCACCTTCTATTGTAATTCAATATAGTAAGGACAAATGTCCTATTCATTCCAATAATCAATAGTTTCTTGCATTGTAGTATCTGGAGAATATTTTAACTTTTTCAATCCAGTACCCCCAGTTCACGCTCCAAATCCTCTGCATCAATCCACCCTTCTGCTTCTGCCCTTTTCAAATCAATCATCAACTTTGCTAAAGCCTGCTCTTTTAATGCCTCTTTGCTATTTTTTGTTACAATAAACGGTAATCCTTCAACATTAATTGATTGTTGAATAAATGTATTAAAAGCATCCGTTAATGTCATACCAGATTTTGCATATATATCTTCAACAGCTTTTTTTATCTCTGAGTTTATTCTCACCTGAAAAGTAGAATCCTTAGGTGCAACCGCAACATTTAAATTTTTTTCCATAAAATACGTTCCTCCTTTTTCTTTAATCATAATACTCAGTCCACTTTTTTGTCAATACACTGTCATTACCAAATGATCTATCAAATTAATTTAAATTCACTGGGATGTTATCTCCTGATATAACTGAATTCCAATTACCGCTGCCGGTGTCTTATCACTTGGTTTTTGATTTGACAAGATTACAACCGCAATCTCGTTTTGTGGATTAAAACAAAGATAACTGCTATAATTTGCAGTGTCTCCACTATGCCAGTAAACCTCATTGGTTCTGTCATACATCCAGTTCACACCTATTTGATCGGCGTGTATTCCCATCTTTGTATACAAATAATTACTGACATTTATCTCTTTTATGATCTGATGCCCGATCCCAAGATACTCCGGTGTTTCATCCATCTGCATCTTCGCATAGGCTAACATATCGGAAATATTGGAAACCATTGCTCCTGCAGGCATATATGCATCCCCACTCTTCCAGTCCCAAAAATTTCTGCCATAACCTTTTCCCGTAGATACACTCGTATGCTTTAAATTCAGTTCGTCCTGCACATAGCTGTTCATCAGCTTGGTATAATCCTGTCCATAAACATTTTCCAACACCATGCCTATCACCGCCATTCCAAAATTGGAGTAGCAGAATGCATGCTCCTCCTCCTTTAAATTAGTCTTGCTAATCCGGTTCCATAATTTCTCTTTTGAGATGCCATACATATCATTTCTTCCACTTAAATGATTTTTTATCATCTCGCTCTCCAAATAAAAAGATTTATAACCGGATGTATGAGTCACCAAATTTTTGATTGTTGGATAATAGTCTTTCTGTGGCAATTCAAGATATTTGTCTATTGTATCCTCCAACTGTATTTTTCCTTCCTCTACCGCCTTACAAATCAATGCTCCATCAAATGTTTTGGTAAGAGAACCTATCTCATATAATTCTTCTGTCTGCGGAAGGATTCTGCCATCTTTCCCATATACCGTATAGCTTGCTTTCCCATCTTTTATGATTCCTACTGTAATCATTGCATCACCTTCCCCCAGAGTTGTATATTCTATCATTTGCTGAAATGACATATGCCGCAACTTCTCTAACTGATGCACTTTATATAAATATTCTGCACCAATAAATACACATGTCACTGCAAATATAAGTAATATGATTTTTATTTTTTTCTTCTGTCCTCTGTTCACTCTTTATTTTTTCCTTCATTTTGGTCATATTTTATCAGTGTTTCAATATGCGAAAACAAGACAGACATCTTATGCATACTGTCAAATTCAGGATTTAAAAGATAATAAATCCGTGTCCCTTCTTTTCTTGAAGTAACAATTCCGGCTTCTTTTAATATCTGCATATGATGAGATACTGCCGGTCTTGATAAATTTGTTTTTGCTGCAATATCTACTACTCTGCTCCCATCACAGCTTGTCATCATCATCATGGAAAACAAATGTTGCCTTGTTTCATCTCCAAGTGCTGTAAGTATTTTTTGACAGTCATGAAATTCCGCCC
>JAQXZD010000027.1 GCA_029227035.1 Lachnospiraceae bacterium | reverse complement strand
CGGATGACGGAGAGATTAATTTCAGCCTGAATATCTATGTGGTGGAGCGTGAGCAGTTGATCCGTATGATTGATGATGCATATCTGCATGGATATACTTATTTTGTCCGTGATGTACTGGACAAGCAGATTGACAATCTGGATATTCGCGGATTCTGTTATGACGGTTATGTGGCACATATTCATGATATGAAGAGCTATTTTGAGGAGAACATGAAGCTTCTGAAGGAAGAGAATCTCAATGCATTGTTCTCTGAGAATCAGATTTATACCAAGATTCGTGATGACAACCCGACTCGTTACATCAAGGGTGCAAAGGCAAAGAATGTCATGGGCGCTGACGGCTGCGTGATAGAAGGCGATGTGGAGAACTGTATTCTCTTCAGAGGCGTTCGCATCGGCAAGGGCGCAAGAGTAAAGAACAGTATTCTGATGCAGGATACGGTGGTAGAGGAAAATGCCAACGTAGAATATGTGATTACGGACAAGGATGTGACAATTACACATGGAAAATCCTTAAACGGAAATGAATCCTATCAGGTATATGTGGCAAAGGGACAGATTGTATAAAATATGACTTTCCAAATAATCAAGAGTCTGTTATAATGTATGACAGAAACGACGTAGGAGGCATATGTGTTATGGCTGATAGCAGAAAAACGTTTAAGATAAAGTCTGATCAGATTGGTGATGTCCGTATTGCGGATGAAGTGGTTGCAATTATCGCCGGTCTTGCGACAACAGAGGTGGAGGGAGTAAGTTCCATGGCGGGTAACATTACCAACGAGATTGTCAGCAAGCTGGGCATGAAGAATCTTTCCAAAGGAATTACCGTGGAGGTTCTTGACAATGAAGTGAAGGTGGATGTGGCGATTAACATTGCCTACGGATACAGCATACCGGAAGTGTCATCCAAGGTGCAGGACAAGGTAAAATCAGCAATCTCAAATATGACAGGCTTGAGCGTAAATGTTGTAAATGTCAGAATTGCAAGTGTTGATATGGCATCAGACAATTAAATATTGAATTCCCCAAAAGGATGTCTATACAGACATCCTTTATTTGATAAGAGGATTTATGAGGAGAGAGAATGACAAGAAGAGAAATTAGAGAGAATATATTTAAGATGCTATTCCGCATCGAGTTCCATGAAAAAGGTGAGATGCCGGAACAGTTCAGTATGTACGAAGAGGAGCTGTCCCGGGCAGATGAAGAAGATCTGCGTTATATCAATGAAAAGGTTCAGAATATTGTGGAGCACCTGGAGGAAATCGATGCGTCGATCAACGAGGTTGCGGAAGGCTGGAAGACAACGCGGATGGGAAAGGTCGATCTGACATTAATCCGGCTTGCGGTATATGAAATCCGGTATGAGGAGGATATTCCGTTCAAGGTATCCGTAAATGAAGCGGTACTGCTTGCAAAAAAATATGGAGGAGACGGCTCCTCAGTATTTGTGAATGGAATTCTTGCAAAGTATGCATAGAAAAAAGAATGTTTATTCGGTAGGACAAATCAATAAAAATATTAAGAATATGTGTGAGCAGGATTATATGTTGCACAGCATCTGCATCAAGGGTGAGATATCCAACTGCAAATATCATACCAGCGGACATATTTATTTTACCCTGAAAGATGCGGAAGGTGCAATTTCAGCGGTGATGTTTGCGTCCTATCGGAGAAGCGGACTTTCTTTTCAGATGAAAGACGGCGATAAGGTGGTAGTTACCGGTTCGGTGGAGGTATACGAGCGGGATGGAAAGTATCAGCTCTATGCCAAAAGCGTGGAACTGGACGGAGCCGGGAATCTGTATCTGCAGTTTGAAGCCTTAAAAAGAGAGCTGGAAGAGATGGGTATGTTTGCGTCGGAGTATAAGCGTCCGATTCCCGGATATGCAAAAACCGTGGGAATTGTGACGGCTCAAACCGGTGCGGCAATACAGGATATCCGCAATATTGCAAGGCGGCGAAATCCCTATGTGCAGCTTATCCTTTATCCGGCACAGGTGCAGGGCGAGGGTGCGGCAGCTTCTGTGGTAAACGGAATTCATGCGCTGGAACAGTTAGGCGTTGATGTGATGATTGTCGGCCGCGGGGGCGGTTCCATAGAGGATTTGTGGGCATTTAATGAGGAGATTGTTGCGCGTGCGATTTTTGAATGCGGGATACCGGTTATCTCGGCGGTAGGGCATGAGACAGACTGGACGATTGCCGATTATGTCGCAGATTTGCGGGCACCGACACCTTCCGCAGCAGCAGAGCTGGCAGTATATGATTATGTGGCGGCGGAGAGGGAACTTCAGGGAATGAAGGACGAACTGGTAAGGAGATGCCGTCAGGTTCTTGACAGAAAGAGAACCAGACTGGAGCATATGCGGCTCCGTTTTAAGTATCTGAGTCCGGCTTCGCGGCTGAATGAAAACCGCAACAGGGTTGCCGATTATGAAAGCAGACTGGAGAATTTGTTTGGCAGTCTGCTGGCAGACAGAAGACATAAGCTGTCCCTTCTTGCCAATACACTGGAGGGATATTCCCCGGTTCGTAAGCTGGGCGGCGGTTATGCTTTTGTGGAGACAGGGGACAAAAAAGGGTTAAAAACAGTCAGTCAGGTGCAGAAGGGCGATTCCCTTCGGATTTATCTGCGGGATGGAAGCATTGAGGCACAGGTGACGGACAGACAGGAAGAGAGAAGTTTGCATGAAGAAAGAGATTAAGGAAGAACAGGAAAAGGAGCCGGGGCTGGAGGAGCGTTTTGCGGCCATTGAAGATATACTGACGCAGATGGAGGGGCAGGATGTGACTCTGGATCAGGCCTTTGAACTTTATAAGCAGGGTATGGAGCAGGTGAAGCTTGCAAATGCGTCATTGGATACCATCGAAAAGGAAATGATAGTTGTTCAGGAGGAGGACTTTTCATGAACATCGAGCAGGAAATTACACACAGGGCAGCCTCGATTGAAGAGCGTATTCACCCTTATATGCCGACAGAGCCGGGACTTCAGCAGACTGTGATTGATGCCATGGATTACAGTGTCTTTGCAGGCGGCAAGAGGCTGCGCCCGATGCTGATGGAGGCTTCGTACCGGATGTTTGGCGGAACAGAGGATACGGTGGAGCCGTTCATGGCTGCGATTGAGATGATTCATACCTATTCCCTGGTGCATGACGATCTTCCGGCGATGGATAACGATGAGTACCGGCGGGGAAAGAAGACAACGCATGCAAAGTATGGAGAAGCGATGGCGATTCTTGCCGGAGATGCACTGTTAAACCGTGCATATGAGACAGTCGCACAGGCAATGCTTGCACATCCGGAGGATTCGCGTCTTATGCGTGCATTTGCAATTCTTGCGGAGAAAGCGGGAATTTACGGTATGGTGGGCGGCCAGACGGTGGATGTGGAAAGTGAGAAAAAGGGACAGGAGATCGGAAGGGAAAAGCTGGATTTTATTTACAGGCTTAAGACCGGAGCATTGCTCGAAGCGTCCCTTGTAATCGGAGCGGTTCTTGCCGGAGCCTCGGAAGAGGAAGCCGGCCGGATGGAACAGGCCGGAACCAAATTAGGACTCGCTTTTCAGATAAAGGATGATATACTGGATGTAACGAGTACCATGGAAGTGCTCGGAAAGCCAATCGGCAGTGACACCCGCAATGAAAAATCCACTTATGTTACGTTTGAAGGTCTGGAACAGGCCCAGAAAGATGTGAAGGCATTGTCTGAGGAGGCAGTGTCCATACTGGATGGGGTTTCCGGGGAACATGACTTTTTGCGGGAGTTATTCCTGTATCTGATTGGCAGAGAGAAATAGGAGAGAAACAGGAACAGAATGGTTTTAGATCGGATTCAGAAAGAAAATGATATACAAAAACTGAATGAGGATGAACTGGAAACCCTTCGCAGTGAAATCAGGGATTTCCTGATAGAACATATTGCGAAGACAGGCGGTCATCTGGCTTCGAATCTGGGTGCGATTGAGCTTACGATGGCACTCCATTTGTCATTTGATCTGACAAAAGATAAGCTGATCTGGGATGTGGGGCATCAGTCCTATACACACAAGATTCTGACTGGAAGAAAAGAGCGGTTTGACACTTTAAGACAGTTTGGAGGAATCAGCGGATTTCCAAAGACCTCGGAGAGCAGTACGGATTGCTTTAATACCGGACACAGCTCGACTTCTATCTCGGCAGGGCTGGGTTTTGCGGCGGCACGGGAGATTACGGGGAAAAATTATTATGTGGTTTCCGTGATAGGAGACGGCGCTTTGACCGGCGGAATGGCATTGGAAGCGTTGAATAATGCTTCCGTGTTAAAAGATAATTTTATCATTGTGCTGAATGATAACAATATGTCTATCTCGGAAAATGTGGGAGGGTTGAATCAGTATCTGAGCAAATTCCGGACCTCAGACACTTATATGGGATTTAAGGATGAGATTTCTGCTTCCCTTAAGAAAATTCCGGTGGTTGGCGAGAAGGTGGTCAAAAGCATCAAGACTGCCAAAAGCGGTATTAAGCAGCTTTTTGTGCCGGGAATGTTTTTTGAAGATATGGGAATTATGTATCTTGGCCCGGTGGACGGCAGTGATATCAGGGAAATGAGAAGGCTGTTCACGGAAGCAAAGCGGGTAAAAGGACCGGTTCTTGTGCATGTGCTTACGCACAAGGGCGAGGGGTATACACCGGCAGAGCGTCATCCGGCGCGTTTTCATGGGACGGATGCTTTTGATATTGCAACTGGACTTCCGCTTAAAAAGAGAACGAAGGCATATTATACGGATGTTTTTTCCACAGTGATGCGTAAGCAGGGAGAGAGAAATCCGAACCTGGTTGCCATTACGGCGGCCATGACTGACGGAACCGGATTGAAGCGGTTTCAGAATATGTTTCCGAAGCGGTTTTTTGATGTGGGAATTGCGGAGGAACATGCGGTGACGCTTGCTGCCGGATTTGCAAAGGCAGGGTTAAAGCCGGTGTTTGCCGTATATTCTTCTTTCCTGCAACGGGCATACGACCAGATTCTGCATGACGTGTGTGCACAGAATCTGCCGGTTGTATTTGCGATTGACCACGCGGGACTGGTGGGGAGAGACGGTGCAACCCATCAGGGAATATTTGACCTGTCCTATCTGTGCACAATTCCGAATCTGACGGTGATGGCACCGAAGAATAAGTGGGAACTTTCGGATATGCTCAAATATGCGATTGCAGCTGAGGAGCCTGTGGCAGTTCGCTATCCAAAGGGTGAGGCCTGTGACCTCTGGCAGGAACAGAGGGCGCCGATTCTTAAGGGAAAGGCGGAAGTGCTGGCTGAAGGAAAGCGGGTAGCGTTGTTTGCAATCGGCTCCATGGTGGAGACAGCCTGGCAGGTAAAGGAAAGTCTCGAACAGGAGGGCATATGTCCAACGGTTGTCAACGCAAGATTTGCGGCACCGTTTGACCGGGAATGTATTCAAGGTCTTGCCGCAGATCATGATCTTATTGTGGTCATGGAAGAGAATGTAAAAAGCGGAGGACTCGGAGAGCATGTGGCTGCAATGATCGCGGAGTCTGCACTTTCTGTTTCTGTTTTCTGTGTGGCAGTCAAAGATGACTTTGTGGAGCATGGAAGTGTGGAAGAACTGCGTCGGATGCTTGGCATTGATGCACAAACCGTATCGCGACAGATTATGGAGAAACTGGAGAGGTTATAAGATGAAAGAACGGCTGGATTTGTTGTTGGTAAAAAGAGGGCTGGCACCCTCCAGAGAAAAAGCCAAGACCATGATTATGGAGGGCAATGTGTTTGTTAACCACAATCGTGAGGATAAGGCGGGGAGCACGTTTCCGGATGACTGTGAGATAGAGATTCATGGCAATACCCTTAAGTATGTGAGCCGTGGCGGATTAAAGCTGGAGAAAGCCATGACGCATTTTGGGATTGCGCTGGATGGGAAAATCTGCATGGATATTGGAGCATCCACAGGAGGTTTTACGGATTGCATGCTGCAAAACGGTGCGTCAAAAGTCTATGCGGTAGATGTTGGCTATGGACAGTTTGCGTGGAAACTGAGACAGGATCCACGGGTGGTATGCATGGAGAAGACGAATATCCGTTATGTGACACCGGAGGACATTGAAGATGCCTTGGATTTCGCTTCCGTAGATGTCTCATTTATCTCTCTGACAAAGGTTCTGGGACCGGCACGGGAGCTTTTAAAGGAACAGGGACAGATGGTATGTCTGATTAAGCCCCAATTTGAAGCGGGACGGGAAAAGGTTGGGAAAAAAGGTGTCGTAAGAGACAAAACCGTCCATGAAGAAGTGATTTGCAAGGTGATTGCATTTGCACAGGAGATTGGATTTGCGGTACATCATCTGGAGTATTCGCCGATTAAAGGGCCGGAGGGAAATATCGAATACCTGTTACATATCGAGAAGACACAGAATATTGAAAAGGAGGACTCCGTGGATGTGCATGCGGTGGTGGAGGCTGCACACGCAGAGCTGGATAAATAGATGCGTAATTTTGTATTGATTACCAATGCCTATAAGGATAAGGAGCTTCGGCTGTCCAATAAGATTATATCCTACATACATAAAAGAGGCGGCAAAGCCTCCGTCTGTATCAGCAACGCGAGGAATCCCCGGGAGAAGAATTTTGAATTGTCCGAGATTCCGGAAGACACAGAGTGTATTCTGGTGCTGGGCGGAGACGGGACACTGATACGGGCGGCAACACGCGTGGAGTCTTTACAGATTCCGCTGATTGGTGTGAACCTCGGCACTCTTGGCTATTTGTGTGAGCTGGAGGAGGCTACGGTATTTGCGGCACTGGATCACCTGATGGAAGATGATTATATGCTGGAGGAGCGTATCATGCTGACCGGGAAGAAAGTGGGCGATTCGGTATCAAATCTGGCGCTTAATGATGTGGTGATTCACTGGTCCGGTGATATGTCCATGTTGCAGCTCCTGGTGTATGTCAACGGAGAGTTTCTGACTACCTATCACGGGGACGGTATTATTGTGGCAACACCTACCGGTTCCACAGGCTATAACATGTCCACAGGGGGACCGATTGTCGATCCGAAAGCACATATTCTTCTGCTTACACCGATTAATGCACATGATCTGAATTCCAAGAGTATTGTGCTGGGAGCCGAGGATACGGTTGAGATTGAGATTGGGAGCAGAAATTTTCAGAAAAATGAAAAGGCATGTGTCAGCTTCGACGGAGACACAAAAGTTTATCTGAAAGAAGGAGAGCGGGTGCAGGTGTCGCAGGCATCCCATATAGTCCGGATCTGTAAGATAAGCAAGCGGAGTTTCCTTGAGATTATGCGTAAGAAAATGCAGAAATAGGAGTGTAAGGTGAAAGCAAAAAGACAGGCAAAGATATTGGAATTGATTCAAAAAAAGGATGTGGAAACCCAGGAAGAGCTGTCCGCATATCTGGAACAGGAAGGCTTTCAGGTGACCCAGGCTACCGTTTCCAGAGATATCCGGGAATTGAAACTGACCAAGGTATCTTTAAGCAGCGGCAGGCAGAAGTATGCGGTTATCACGGATACGGATTCGGATTCCGGCATGCTTGGAAAGTACGCGAGGGTATTGCGAGAGGGGTTTCTCTCGATTGATGTTGCAGAGAATATCGTGGTGATTAAGACCGTATCCGGTATGGCATCCGCAGTATGTGCGGCAGTAGATGCCATAAAGCCTCAGGAACTGGTGGGTTCGATTGCGGGGGATGACACCATTATCTGTGTGATTCGGACAAGGGAGGATGCAGAGCGTTTTGTACTTCGAATCCGCAAGATGATTGAGAGGGGATAAAGTTTTGAAAACTTTGTGGAATGATTGAGAAGGAGAAAGAATGTTAGAAAGTCTACATGTGAAGAATTTGGCGTTAATTCGCGAAAGTGAAGTAGAATTTAAAGAAGGACTTAATATTTTGACTGGCGAGACAGGAGCCGGAAAATCCATCATTATCGGCTCCATCAGTCTGGCACTTGGGGAAAAAGTACCCAAAGAAATTTTGTCCGATAAGGGGGAAACAGCTCTTGTAGAATTGGTTTTTCATGTGGAAAATCCGGAGACCGTACAGGCGATTGAAGCCTTGGATGTGGAAGTGGAAGAGGATACGGTAATATTAAGTCGTAAAATAACTTCCGGTCGCGCAGTGGCAAGAATCAATGGGGAAGCGGTTTCTGCTTCGCGCATGAGAGAAGTGGCGGCGCTTTTGATTGACATTCATGGCCAGCATGAACACCAGTCACTGTTGTCTGCGGCAAAACAGCTTGATATCCTGGATGAGTATGCAAAAGCAAAGCTTTTCGACAAGAAGGAACAGTTGTCGGTCTGCTACAGGGAGTATCGCAAGCTGGAAGAAGAATGGAAAGAGGCAGGAACGGATACCAGGGAGCGGGAGAGAGAGCTTTCCCTTCTGGAGTATGAAGTAAAAGAAATCGAAGAGGCAGAACTCAGACCGGGAGAGGATGAAGAACTGGAGCTTCGTTTTCGAAAATTCTCCAACGGAAAAAAGATTGTGGATGCCCTGTCTGCTGCGGAATATGCTCTTGAGGGTGACGGAGAGGGCGCATCCGGTCTGGTGGGACGGGCACTTCGTGAGCTTTCTTCGGTGGCTTCCTATGACGATCGTGTAAATGCCATGGAACAGCAGCTTACCGATATCGATAACCTGATGAGTGATTTAAACCATGAGATTTCTTCTTATCTGACCAATGAAGAGTTTAATGAAAAGGAATACTATGAGACAGAAAAAAGGCTGGATCTGATTAATCACCTGAAAGCCAAATATACCGATTCGATAGAGGGAATTCTGGAGAGCGGGAAAGAAAAAGCGGCACGGATCGAGGTGTTAAGGGATTATGACACCTATCTGGAAGGGTTGAAGACCTCTTTGGAGAATAAGAAGGCAGAGTTGGAACAGCTTTCCGGAGAGGTGTCCAAAATCCGCAAGAATGAGAGCAAAAAACTGTGTGAGGCAATTACAGAAGCCTTATCTGACTTGAATTTCCTGGATGTTAAATTTGCAATGAATTTTGATAGAACAAAGGATTACACGGCAAACGGAATTGACGATGCAGAATTTATGATATCCGTGAATCCGGGAGAACCGTTAAAGCCGTTAGGTAAGGTGGCATCCGGAGGAGAGTTGTCCAGAATTGCATTGGCAGTTAAGACCGTGATGGCGGAAAATGATGCTATTTCGACTTTAATCTTTGATGAGATTGACAGCGGAATCAGCGGGCGTACCGCACAGATGGTATCACAGAAGATGCATCTGCTTGCGCAGAATCATCAGATTATCTGTATTACCCATCTTCCGCAGATTGCGGCCATGGCAGATGCACATTTTCTGATTGAAAAAAATGTAGAGCAGGATTCAACGGTGTCCACCATAAAGCTTCTGGAAGAAGAGGAAAGCGTGAATGAGCTGGCGCGTATGCTTGGCGGAGTGGAGATTACGGATACGGTTCGAAAAAATGCGCGCGAAATGAGAGAGATGGCACACATGAAAAAGTAAAATTATCGCATACTATATTTTAGCAATGAAAAGGAAGATATAGTATGCGATATTCAGTTTTATATAAAAATTTAATTTGGATTTATTTATGCATTCTTTGCTGTTTTGCCTATGGAACGATGATGGATTCCATTCCGGGCCATGTCTATCTGCAGGAGGGGCAGACACTGCAGCTTGACCAGAAGCTGCCGGTAATGCTTGCGGCAGACCAAAGCAGACGGGAAGTGATGGTGG
>JAQXZD010000026.1 GCA_029227035.1 Lachnospiraceae bacterium | reverse complement strand
CCATACATCTTTGCTTCGCTGTAGGCTTTCTTTGCCCACTGACCGGTCACAATATAACCGGCTTTCTTATTCTTCATCAGGTTCATCGGAACTGCTGCAAACTGCTGAGAAGCTCCACCCTGTAAAAACATCACTTTATAGTTATCCGGAATATTCATTAAATCTCTCAGGTCTTTTTCCGCATCCTTGATGATGTCATCAAAAACCTTTGATCTGTGGCTCATCTCCATAACGGACATTCCGCATCCCTTATAATCCAGCATCTCCTCTGCTGCTTCCTTTAACACTTCCTCCGGTAATACTGCCGGACCTGCTGAGAAATTGTATACTCTGCTCATCTAAAACTTCCTCCTTATTCTCTCTTTCTTTTTTATGCCTTACTGTTGCTGCCTTCATAATCCGCGCCATCCATGCATTCGTTAATCGGCGTTCCCGGTGCGACCATCGGCCATACCTTATCATCCGAATCCACAATGGCATCAATGACAAACGGCTGTCTGCAGGACAATGCCTCCTGCAGTGCGTCATCAAACTCCTCACGGCTTGTTACCCGTCTGGCTTTGGCGCCCATAGCTTCCGCTATTTTGACATAATCCACACCGTCATCCAGAACCGTTGCCGAATAGTGCTGCTCATAAAAGAGCGTCTGCCACTGGCGAACCATTCCAAGCACATGATTGTTCACAATGATTTCAATCAGCGGAAGGTTCTCTCTCGCGGCTGTCGCAAGTTCATTCATGTTCATGCGGAAACAGCCGTCTCCCGCAAAATTGATTACCTGCTTATCCGGATTTGCCACCTGCGCACCGATTGCAGCACCCAGCCCGTATCCCATGGTGCCAAGTCCTCCGGAACTGAGCAGGGTTCTCGGCTCACGGAATTTAAAATACTGTGCCGCCCACATCTGATGCTGGCCGACTTCCGTGACAATAATCGCATCTCCTGCCGCTTCATATACTTTTTCCACCATATATGGACCGCTGAGTCCCTGCTTTGGATACGAAAGCGGATACTCTTTCTGATACTCTGCAATATGGGAAAGCCACTCCTTATGCGACAGTTCCTCCAGTTTTTCGTTGATCTCGGACAGAACAATCTGCACATCACCGATAATGCTGTGGCTTACCATAATGTTCTTGTTAATCTCCACCGGATCAATATCGATCTGAAGAATTTTTGCCTGCTTTGCAAATTTCTTCGGATTGCCCAGCACACGGTCGGAAAAACGAACTCCGATTGCAATCAGAAGGTCGCATTCGCTGACTCCCAGATTGGATGCCTTTGTTCCGTGCATACCAAGCATTCCCGTATAGTTAGCCGCCGTACCATCATATGCACCTTTTCCCATAAGTGTGTCACACACCGGGGCATCCACCTTTTCCACGAAGGTCTTCAGCTCCTCTGACGCTCCGGAAAGGATTGCTCCTCCACCCACAAATATGTATGGTTTTTTTGCCTTCTTTATCATATGAATGGCGGTATCAATATCTTCCTGTGTAAAAGTTTCTTTTCCCGGCTTCGGAAGCTTTGGCTCCTCTTTCCGGTACTCCACCTTGTTTGCCGTCACATCCTTTGTGATATCCACCAGCACAGGTCCCGGACGTCCTTTTCTTGCAATATAAAAAGCCCGCCGGATGGTATCTGCCAGTTTTGTCACATCCTTTACAATAAAACTGTACTTGGTAATCGGTGTTGTGATTCCGGCAATATCAATCTCCTGAAAACTGTCCTTTCCAAGCAGGGAAACACCCACGTTACAGGTGATGGCAACCATAGGAACGGAATCCATATATGCCGTGGCAATTCCCGTTACCAGATTGGTGGCACCGGGACCTGATGTTGCCATACAGACACCGACTTTTCCCGTGCTTCTTGCATAACCGTCTGCCGCATGGGATGCTCCCTGTTCATGCGAGGTCAGCACATGCTTTATCTCCGGATGCTTATATAACTCATCATAGACATTCAAAATCGCTCCGCCCGGATAACCGAATACGGTATCCACTCCCTGCTCTTTTAAACATTCAATGATAACCTGTGATCCTGTTAACTGCATTTCCTATCCCTCTATTCCTTAATTTCCAATACTGCTCCGCGGTTACCGGATGTTACAAGCGATGCATATCTCTTCAGATAACCGGTTGTCACCTTCGGCTCTCTCGGCTGCCATTTTGCACGGCGCTTCTCCATCTCCTCATCCGACACATCCACATTCAATGTCATATTCGGAATATCAATTTTAATGATATCTCCTTCTTCCACAAGAGCAATCGGTCCTCCCACTGCTGCCTCCGGCGATACATGTCCGATAGAGGCTCCTCTGGATGCTCCGGAGAATCTTCCGTCCGTAATCAGTGCTACAGAACTTCCAAGACCCATACCTGCAATTGCCGAAGTCGGATTGAGCATCTCTCTCATACCCGGACCGCCCTTTGGTCCCTCATAACGGATAACAACCACATCACCCTCGACAATTTTGCCGCCCTTGATGGCTGCGATTGCATCTTCTTCACATTCAAAAACTCGCGCAGGTCCTTCATGTACCATCATCTCATCTACCACTGCGGAACGCTTTACCACGGAACCATCCGGTGCAAGATTTCCCTTTAATACTGCAAGTCCGCCGGTCTTACTGTAAGGATTGTCTACCGGACGGATTACTTCCGGATTGCGGTTCACTGCATTTGCAATATTCTCTCCAATGGTCTTTCCGGTTACGGTCATGCAGTCTGTATTCAACAGTCCGATGTCCGCAAGCTCCTTCATGACTGCATATACACCGCCTGCTTCATTGAGGTCTTCCATATAAGTCGGACCTGCCGGAGCAAGATGACACAGATTCGGTGTCTTCTCACTGATTGGATTGGCAAAGCTGATATCGAAATCAAATCCAATCTCGTGTGCAATCGCCGGAAGATGCAGCATGGAATTGGTAGAGCATCCAAGAGCCATATCCACGGTCAGTGCATTCAGAATGGACTCTTTTGTTATGATATCCCTTGCACAGATATTCTTACGGTACATATCCATAACCGCCATACCTGCATGCTTTGCCAGCTTGATACGCTCGGAATATACTGCCGGAATTGTTCCGTTTCCGCGAAGTCCCATACCGAGTGCCTCTGTAAGACAGTTCATGGAATTTGCCGTATACATACCGGAACAGGAACCACAGGTCGGACAGACCTTATTCTCGAACTCCGTCACATCCTCCTCGGTCATTGTGCCTGCCGCATAGGAGCCAACTGCCTCAAACATGGAAGACAAGCTTCTCTTCTGTCCCTTGACATGTCCTGCCAGCATAGGTCCTCCGGATACAAACACAGTCGGAAGATTCAGTCTTGCTGCCGCCATCAGAAGTCCCGGTACATTCTTATCACAGTTCGGCACCATAACCAGCGCATCAAACTGATGTGCAATTGCCATACACTCTGTGGAATCCGCAATCAAATCTCTTGTCACAAGCGAATATTTCATTCCCACATGTCCCATGGCGATACCGTCACAGACCGCAATTGCCGGAAATACAACCGGAACACCGCCTGCCTCTGCAACACCAAGCTTTACAGCATCTACTATCTTATCAATATTCATATGGCCCGGAACAATCTCATTGTAAGAGCTTACGATTCCTACCATCGGTTTTTTTAATTCTTCTTCCGTAAATCCAAGAGCATTAAACAGACTTCTTGCCGGAGCCTGCTGCATGCCGCTTCTTGCGTTATCACTTATCATGTCTTTATTCTCCTTATTCTTTATACACGTTCCGCAATCAGATCGCCCATCTTCACAGTACCTACCTGTGTAATGCCGTCCTTGCTCTCTCCTGCCTGCGGCATAATGTCAATCGTGCGGTATCCTTCTTTGAGAACCTGCTTTACTGCATTCTCAATGGCATCCGCTTCCTTATCCAGATCAAAGGAATACCGAAGCATCATTGCCGCACTTAAAATTGTTGCAATCGGATTTGCAATGCCCTTGCCTGCGATATCCGGTGCAGAACCGCCGCTCGGCTCGTAAAGTCCGAACTTCGTATCGTTCAGGCTTGCGGAAGATAACATTCCGATTGAGCCTGTCACCATGGATGCCTCATCCGATAAAATATCTCCAAACATATTCTCCGTCAAAATAACATCAAACTGTTTCGGATCCTTCACAAGCTGCATTGCACAGTTGTCTACCAGCATATGCTCATAGGTCACTTCCGGATAATCCTTTGCGACTTCCTCCACAACCTTTCTCCAGAGTCTTGAAGAGTCCAGAACATTTGCCTTGTCTACGGAAGTCACTTTCTTGCAGCGCTTCATGGCTATATCAAAACCGCGCTTTGCAATTCTTCGAATTTCATTCTCGTTATATGTAAGAATGTCCGTTGCCGTAACAACTCCATCCACTTCCTCGGTCTTGCGCTCTCCGAAATACAAGCCGCCTGTAAGCTCACGCATAATCATCATATCAAATCCGTCTCCGATAATATCATCCCTGAGCGGACATGCTTCCTTAAGCTCTTCATATAAATAAGCCGGTCTGAGATTTGCGAACAGATTCAGGGACTTGCGAAGCTTCAAAAGTCCTGCCTCCGGTCTGAGTTCCGGTGCCAGCTTATACCACGGGGAAGTCGAAGTGTTTCCTCCAATCGATCCCATCAGTACCGCATCACTTGCCTTTGCGGTCTCAATCGCGTCGTCCGTAAGCGGAACTCCGGTTGCATCAATCGAGCAGCCTCCCATCAGAATCTCCGTATAGCGGAAATTATGTCCATACTTCTTTCCTACCTGATCCAACACTTTCTTTGCTTCTGTTACGATTTCCGGTCCGATTCCATCTCCGGAAATCACGCCAATTTGACATTCCATTGTCTCTCCCCTTTTCTTAAAATAAAAGTCTATTACCTACTAATATATAGCAATATCATTCTCTTTTCAACTAAAATATGAACAAAAAAGGGAGCCATCCCCGGATGGCTCCCCGAAATATCCTATTTGCTTTCCTTTGATTCCACTGCGGATTCCGGCTTCTCCACCTCGGAAATTGCCGCTTTCTGCATTGGAATACGACAGTTTCTGTTATTTCCGAATTCTACGATTACCGTATCATCAACAATATCAATGATTGTTCCGTAAAATCCTGCAATCGTCAATACGGTATCTCCCACTGCCACCTCGGAAAGCATCAGTTCCTTCTTCTTCTGCTCCTTCTTCTGTGGGCGTATCATAAGGAAATACAAAAAAGCAAAAATAACAACCAGCCAGATAATCATTCCTATCATCCCACCGGTACTGCTTGTGCTTGCACTGCTCTGCGCTAAAATTGAAAACATCAATTCATCCTCCTAAATTAAATACTAAATCCTATTCTACACAACTTCTTGTGTGAGGGCAAGTCCTTTCCTCTATTTTTAGACTTTTTTAATATCCGCCTGCGTCATCTGATACAATTTCTCAGCCTTGTAAGAAGCAAATCTTCCCTCATCCAGCGCATCCCTTATTTCCTCCATCATCGTATTATAGAAGTAAAGGTTATGCAGCACACACAGGCGCATGCCAAGCATTTCCCCTGCCTTTAAAAGATGCCGGATATAAGCTCTGCTGTATGTCCTGCAGGTCGGGCAGTTACACCCCTCCTCAATGGGACGCATATCCTTCTCGAATTTCTGATTGAACAGATTCAGTTTTCCATGGTTGGTATACACATGTCCATGGCGTCCGTTCCGGCTTGGATAAACACAGTCAAAGAAATCCACTCCACGCTCCACAGCCTCCAAAATATTGGCCGGTGTTCCGACTCCCATCAGGTAAGTCGGCTTGTTAACCGGAAGATACGGAACCGTCTCTTCCAGAATGTGATACATTTCCTCGTGACTCTCTCCCACGGCAAGTCCGCCGATTGCATAACCGTCCAGCTCCATCTCCGCAATCCTCTTAGCGTGGTCAATACGGATATCCTCAAAGATGGCTCCCTGATTGATTCCAAATAAAAGCTGGTTCCGGTTGATGGTATCCGGAAGCTGATTCAGCCGGTTCATCTCCTTTTTGCAGCGCTCCAGCCACCTCGTCGTGCGGTTGACGGAATTCTCCACATATTCCCGCTCTGCCACACTGGAAGGACACTCATCAAATGCCATGGCAATGGTGGAACCCAGATTGGACTGTATCTGCATGCTTTCCTCCGGTCCCATAAAGATTTTTGCACCGTCCACATGGGAATGGAAATAGACGCCTTCCTCCTTGATCTTGCGCAGTCCTGCAAGGGAAAACACCTGAAATCCACCGGAGTCGGTGAGAATCGGTCTGTCCCACACCATAAATTTATGCAGTCCTCCGACCTCTTTAATCAGTTTATCTCCCGGACGCACATGCAGATGGTAAGTATTGGAAAGTTCCACCTGACACTTGATTTCCTTTAAATCCTCTGTGGATACAGCGCCCTTGATGGCTCCAACGGTTCCCACATTCATAAACACCGGTGTCTGAATGTCTCCATGCACCGTATGGAAAATCCCCCTCTTTGCTCTGCCCTCCTGTTTTAACAATTCATATACTGCCATATTCGCTCTCTTTCTATTTTCTGATTCTTCGGATTAAGATTCCGTTTGCCAAAAGCGTAGAATCAATATAATGACGCTCCAGCAGAATCTCTCCCTGCATGGAAACTTCGATATCCTCTTCCCCGCAATTGATCAGTACTTCCACATAGCAATCCGGAAAATCTACTTTCTGAAACTGAATTACTCGCTTGTTCTCTGCATAATCGTTTGGAAAATGGAAATTACGGCTTTTCAAAAGCGGCTCCTGCCTGCGTAAATGGATCAGCTTC
>JAQXZD010000025.1 GCA_029227035.1 Lachnospiraceae bacterium | reverse complement strand
TCAACAGTCTTCTGTTTCTTCTTGGCTTCCTTATCCTTACGAGCCATCTCGTAACGATACTTACCATAATCAATCACCTTGCAGACAGGCGGCTTCGCATTCGGAGCGATCTTAACAAGATCAAGTCCGGCTTCATCTGCGATCTTCTGTGCTTCACGGGATGAAACAACACCGATCTGCTCACCGTCCGGTCCGATCAGTCGAACCTCTCTGTCTCTGATTTGTTCATTAATCATTAATTCGCTAATGGTCTTATACCTCCAAATAAAAATAGTGGATAGGCAGACTATCCACTATTACATCTAACATACAAATCTGTTAAAAGTATGAACGCTAAGTCGCCCAATTGCGCTTAGGTGAGAGTGGATACTCTACTTGTTTCTTAATCAACTATTACACAATATCATATATCCGGTATTGTGTCAACTCTTAATTTTACTGTACCTTATCAAAATCAAAGATTTCATTATTCAATGTCTGAATATCCGTAGAATTGATGGTATAAACCTTATTCTGGATTTCAACATGAATATCCATGGTCTTGGCATCTCCATACTCTACGCCATCGTTGATAATGCCTTCCATGATATCTGCCAGTGCCTCAAAATAATCATTGACATCATCTGAATTCATATCCTCAGCCTTATCCTTAAGCTGCTCCAGTGCCGGCTCAAAGAACTTCATCTTCTTATACTCGATTGTTACTGTATAAGAACCGTCATCCTGCTTTGCAGATTCCTTAATTGTGTACTCTGCCTTTTCAAACATCTTCTGGAAAATCTCTTTGTAACGAGCCTTCAGGTCATCCGATACCGTTACTCCCAAGAAGAAATTGTCCACAACCGTATCAATTCCCTGCTCATAGACTTCCTTGGCCTCATCAGCCTCGGCAATCTTCTGCTCAACAATCAGGGATGAATCATTCTTAAATGAATTATCCAACTGTGCCTGTACATACTTACCTGCATCAAACTTTGTTCCGCAGCCTGTCAGAATTCCAACCACAAGCAGACATACGGCAAGTAATGAAATACTCTTTTTCATTCTCATCTTCATTTCCTTATCCTCCTAAATTTCAATAGCATAACACAGAAATTTTACCATTCCAAAAGTTTCCATGCAAGCCGTGCAAAGGTACTATTTTCCTTATTCCACCGGTTCTGCCGGGATAAAAATACGCCGGCCGTCAACAGCATTTTCACGAGGAACAGCGGCGGCCGCTTCACTGCAGAAGACCTCCTGCGAATTGACAAGCACCTTTCCTCTTTTATCTATCTTCTCATAGGTTCCGTCCGGCTTCATGACACGCGCCTTAACGTTATCAGCCAGCTCGACCTCCAGAATATGAAGCGCTTTTTTCTTCAGTTCTTCATCGATGACCGGAAAAACAATCTCAACTCTCTTGTCCAGATTTCTCGGCATCCAGTCTGCACTTCCCATATATACCTCTGTATTTCCGTCATTAAAGAAATAGAAAATGCGGCTGTGCTCCAGGAAATTACCGACTATGGAACGAACGGTGATATTCTCACTGACACCCGGGATTCCAACCTTAAGGCAGCAGATTCCCCGGACAATCAGATCTATCTTTACTCCGCTTGCAGCGGCTTCATATAAGGCCTCTATAATTCCCCGGTCACAGAGTGAATTCATTTTTGCGATAATCCGCGCCTCTTTTCCCTGCTTTGCATGTCTCTTTTCCCGCTCAATCAGACGAAGGAAACGGTCTCTGAGCCAGTAAGGTGCCAGAATCAGCTCATTCCATACCAACGGCTCCGAGTAGCCGGACAACATATTGAATACCGCCGTGGCATCTTCACCGATAGACTCCTTGCAGGTAAAAATTCCGCAATCGGTGTACAATTTAGCCGTGGAGTCATTGTAGTTACCCGTACCAAGATGTACATAACGCCGGATGCCGTCTTCCTCATTACGGACAACCAGTGCAATCTTACTGTGTGTCTTAAGTCCCACCAGTCCGTAAATAACATGACAGCCCGCCTGCTCCAGTTTTCTCGCCCACACAATATTGTGTTCCTCGTCAAACCGTGCCTTAAGCTCCACCAGAACCGTCACCTGTTTTCCGTTCTCTGCGGCCTGCGCAAGACTGCTGATAATCGGTGAATTTCCGCTGACACGGTACAACGTCTGCTTGATGGCAAGCACATCCGGATCTTTCGCTGCCTGACGGATAAAATCCACCACCGGATCAAAAGTCTCATACGGATGATGCAGGAAAATATCTCCTTTCCGGATGGCGGCAAAGATGTCCGATCCCGGTTCAATTTCCGGTACCTGTTGCGGTTTATGCGGTTTGTAACGCAGTCTGTCATACCCTTCGATTCCGTACAATTTCATCAGGAAGGTCAGATCAATCGGTCCGTCAATCTGGAACACGTCTTCCGTTGCAATATCCAGCTCCTTCTTTAAGAACTTCAAAAGCCTTTTATCCACCTTGGATTCTATTTCAAGACGTATCACTTCTCCCCACTGACGCATTTTCAGTTTGTTTTCAATTTCCTTTAAGAGATCGGATGCCTCATCCTCGTCAATGGTCAGATCCGCGTTACGCATAATCCGGTACGGATACGCACAGAGCACCTTGTAATTGGAAAATAAAATTCCAATGTTACGCTCTATAATCTGCTCCAGAAGAATAAATGTAACCGTATTCTCCTCTCCCGGAATCCGGACAAGTCGCGGAAGAACTCCCGGCACCTGAACCGTAGCAAAAACCGTCTCATCCTCGGACTGCTTTCCACAGAGTAAAGCCGCAATATTGAGTGTTTTGTTGCGAATTAACGGAAACGGCCGCGACGCATCTACTGCCATGGGAGTCAGCACCGGGTAAACGCTTTCCATAAAATATTTATCGACAAATTCTTTCTGTTTTGCGGTCAGATTTTCATGCGCATCAATAATATGGATTCCTTCTTTTTTGAGAAGCGGAACCAGTGAACGTGTGTAAGTATTGTACTGGGTACTGACCAGCTCTCTGGTTGCCTGATTGATTGCCGCAAGCTGCTCTTCTGCAGTCATTCCCGCAATATCACGTTTTTTATACTTTGCATGTACCATGTCCTGCAGGGATGCAACTCTTACCATATAAAACTCATCCAGATTGGAGGAAGTGATGCTGATGAATTTTAGCCGTTCCAAAAGCGGAATCGTCTTATCCCTTGCCTCGCTCAGTACACGCTGGTCAAACTTTATCCAGCTCAATTCCCGGTTCTCATATAAACTCGGATCTTTAAAATCAATTTTAGGTTCCATGGCTTCCTCCTCTAATAATTATAAACACGCTTTTCTTTTAACACCGGCTTGATGCTGTATATACTTTCAAAATATTCTGTCTTGGCATCAAAGAGAGCCTGTTCCAATGAAATATCTTCAAAAGCCTCCACCGTAATAACCAGCTTTCTCTCCTGCACGGAAATTTTGATATTCTTAAACTTCTGCCTGTGACTCTGATCCAGCGCATTTGCCACACGAAGGATTGCGGAAAGCTTTGCCACGCACAGATAATCTTCGTGTGTAAGCTTATCGGACAGATCTTCATAGGAATCCAAAGGCAAAGTGTTGTACAGTACCACCAGCGCAACAATCTCCCTCTCCTTATGTGTCAATCCGATAATTTCGGATGCCATAATAATATGATAAGCATTCTCCGGAGATTCCGACAGACTTACATATTTTCCGCAATCATGAAGAATGGTTGCGACTTCCAGAAGCAGTCTCTGCCTTTTTCCAAGTCCATGAACTTTCTTCATGGCATCAAAAATCTTGATGGACAGCTTGGATAACGCTTCAATGTGCGGTGAATAACTGTTATAGTGCTCCGAAAGAAACTGGGCTCCCGAAATAACATCCGCATCAAAATCATAGGCAGCCGGCACCAACCGGTTTTTCTGCGCATAGTCATAGGCAATTCCATCCTGAACATTTGCATCCGGAACCCAGACCTTTTTCGGGTTGATACTCATAATCAGCGTCTTAAACAGGATAAGCGCCGGAATGATAAGCGGTTCCCTCTCATCGGAAATATGCAGCTCCGCCGATATTTCTTCCTGAGTCTTTTTTTGTATTTTGTTCAGGAAATGCGTAAACTGTCCGGATTCCACCAGATAATTCTTCTCCTTGCTTTCTTTTATAAAAGGAATCAATTCTGCCGCATAATCACTCAGCAAAATCACATACTCGATATTTTCATTCAGATACATTGCCCGAAATCCTTCAAGCTTCTTATTAACATATTCTTCAATCTCTTTTTCATACATTTTGAGAGAATGCTCACGGTTGTACAAAAGATTCCGTATACGAAGAATTCCTGTTTCAATGTGCTGTGTCGTGGTCAGTTTTCCATCCCTGAAAATTGTCATCTGCACACTGGCGCCGCCCACGCCAACCACAACCGCACCTTTTTGAATGATTTTTTCAAATTCCGGATAGCAGGCAACTGATTTGTAGCTGATAAAACGGTATTCTGAATTGCTGACCACCTTCACACGGATTCCTGTCCGCAGATAAATCTGATCCAGAACAAACAGCTCATTTGAAGAATCCCGAAGTACCGCAGAGGCATACACCTCATACTGCTTAACATGATACCCTTCTATGATTTCTTTAAACTGCAAAAGCGTATCGCACAGATCTTTCACATGCTCATAACCTATTTTTCCGCCGGCAAAGGCATCCTTACCCAGATCATGCTTCGCCCGGATATGGTCGATTCCATGTACCTTTTTCTTAGTCGAAAATTCAAACACCTTCAGACTGACCTCATAGGTACCGATATAGATTGCTGCAAATGTATGAACTGCCATGTTATCCTCCTTAGTATGTACCAAGTATTCTGAACGAAATGGTTTCCTCTCTCAAACCGCGCAACGCATTCATGACGGCATTGTCGTTAAAGTTTCCCTCAAAATCAATGAAAAAGCGATACTCCCAGTTCTTATTCTGCAATGGTCTGGACTGAATATTCGTCATATTGATTCCATTGTAAATAAAATGGGAAAGTGCATGATAAAGTGCCCCGCTCTCATGATTGATTTCAAAACAGATACTGATTCTGTCCGCATCCTTCGTATAGATTTTTTTATTCGTTACAATAATAAATCTGGTTGAATTGTTGACATTGTTCTGAATTGATTTGCGCAGAACTTTTAACCCGTATATTTCCGCATTTTTTTCACTCGCAATCGCTGCCTGATGAATCAGTCCGTCTTCCTTCACCTTTCTGGCGGCAACCGCGTTATTGCTGAGACTGATTTTTTCCCAGCCAGGGTGTTTTTCCAGGAAATCGCTGCACTGCATGATGGACTGCTTGTGGGAATAGACACTGGTAATATCCCGCTCGTCCGCGTCCTCCAGTCCCAGAAGCACATGATTGATTTTGACAATCTGTTCTCCGACAATATAATTATCGTACTCCTCCAAAAGATCATAATTCTCCGACACAATTCCTGCGGAGGAATTCTCTATCGGAAGCACTGCATAATCCGCTTCCTTGTTCTTGATGGCTTCCATGGCATCCTTCCAGCTCGACACATGGAAACTGTCGCAGTCCCTGCCGAAAAACAATTCCGTTGCCTCCTGACTGTAAGCCCCCTCAAGCCCCTGAAACACAATTCTTCCTCCGGCAACATCCAGCTTGTCCACCTTTGTAAATTCCTGCTTTGGAAGGATTCCGTGTCCGGTCAGAAGTTTGTACTGTTTTTTCCGGCTCATGGACATAATCTGTTCAAAAAGCTCACGGATTCCATGCCTGGTAAAGGCACTTTTTGCTTTTCCGGACAGAGTTGCAAGCTTTGACTCTTCCCTTTCCTTGTCAAATACCTGCTTACCTGTGTTAATCTTGTACTCTGCCACTTCCTCCGTCAGCTTCATGCGAGCCTCATAAAGCTCTACGATCTGATTATCGATATCATCAATTTCTTCTCTTATTTTTTGTAAGTCTTGCATAAAATACTCCTTTATGTTCTTCTAAAATTTTATTACACCTTCCGGTAAAAGGCAAGTAATCCTTGAAAAATTTACCCTTAATAGGTATAATTTTTACGGATATTTAACTTTGTTTATATAGGAGGATAAACTTATGAAAAAGCACATACCTCTTCTGGTATTTTCCGCCTTCGTTCTTATCCTGGCCGGAGTCGGAATTTTCAATCATTTCCAATCTAAGATTAAGTATAATGACAATTTTGTAAACGGCAACTCTGCCGGCAACCTCTATAATGCCGGTCTGTTCTGTGAAAGCGACGGAACGGTTTTCTTTGCCAATCCGGATGACAAATACCGGCTCTATTCTATGGATTTAAATGGGGATAATCTGAAAAAAATCTGCGATGATACGGTTATGTACATCAATGCGGATTCCCATTATGTCTACTATGTACGAAACAACGAAAACAACAGCGCGGACTTTGGCTTCTTTTCCTTTGCCAACAACAGTCTGTGCCGGATTACCAGAACCGGTAAGGATCTTACCCTGCTGGATCCGGATCCGTGCATTTATGCTACCCTGATTGGAAATTACGTCTATTATCTGCACTATGACACAGAACATGCAACAACGCTTTATAAAGTGGGAATTGATGGCGAAGACCGCCAGAAAGTCTATGATCCGTACATCTTTACCTGCAGTGCGCTGGGACAATATTTCTATTCCAACGGAACCGAGACAGACGGTGCCCTGTATCAATATGATACCACGACGGATCAGATGTCAAAGATTTATGACTGCAACTGCTACAAGCCGATTGTGACAAGTGACAACAATGTCTATTATCTGGATGTGGATCAGAATAATGCCCTGGTACATACCAACATCCAGTCCGACAATCCTCTTACACTTGTGACAGACAGTATTGATCTCTACAATGTATACGGAAGCACAATTTTCTATCAGCGCTATTCCGAAGACAATCCTGCCCTGTGCATGATTAAAAATGACGGAAGCGGCTATAAAGAACTTGCAAGTGGCAATTATTCCAACATCAATGTCACTTCCCACTATATTTACTTTACGGATTTCAAATCCGGGCAGGTATACTGTACGCCTACCGACAACCCGGGAGAACTCACCCTCTTCCACCCGGGAGCCGTTGAGGACAAGTAAACCCAAATAAATTTATGCGCCAAAATCAAAGAGCGAAAGCTGATTGGATTTCGGCATGTCTCCAAACAGTCCAAGATCACTCATCAGTTCAATCGTTGTCTTGGAAACCTTTGTTCTCTCCCTGAAATCATCTTTTGAGAGAAAGATTCCATCCTTTGCCGCCTCCGCAATTGCGACGGCGGCATTGTCTCCAAGACCTTCTATCGTATTCAACGACGGAAGAAGTTTTCCATCTACAATCTGAAAATGATGCGGCTTCGATTTATAGATATCAATCGGAAGAAATTCAAAGCCCCTTGCATACATTTCCTGTACCAGTCTCATATCTTTGTAAGTATCCTGCTCCTTTTTGGACAGAGTATCCTTACGCTTCTGGAAATCATGCATATAAACTTCCAGCTTGTCCTTTCCCTGACACATCAGCTCATAGCTGAACGCTGTCGCACGGATGGAAAAATAGGCCGCATAATAGGCAAGCGGATAAAAAACCTTGCAATAGGCAATTCTCCACGCCATCATAACATAGGCGGCCGCATGCGCTTTCGGGAACATATACTTGATTTTCTCACAGGACCAGATATACCAGTCCGGCACTCCGTGATCAATCATATCCTGTTTCCACTCCGACCACTTGTCACATTTTCCTTTTGCCACCATTCCCTTACGGACAGCCTCCATAATCTTGAAGGATTCCTCCGAGTCGAGCCCCATACTGATCAGATAAATCATGATATCATCTCTGGTACAGATGGCCGTTGAAATCGTTGCCTTTTTCTCCTGAATCAGAGTCTGCGCATTTCCCAGCCATACATCCGTACCGTGTGACAATCCTGAGATACGGATCAAATCCGAGAACTCCTGCGGCTGGGTGTCTATTAACATGCCTGCGGCAAAATCAGTACCAAACTCCGGAATACCGAGGGAACCAAGCGGAAAATCGTCCAGTTCCTCCGGCGTCACGCCAAGCGCTTTCGTGTTCTGAAACAGCGACATAACCGCCTTATCATCCAGCGGAATCTGCGTCGGATCAATTCCGGTCAGATCCTGAAGCATACGAATCATGGTCGGATCGTCGTGCCCGAGAATATCAAGCTTAAGCAGGTTATGGTCAATGGAATGATAATCAAAGTGTGTCGTTGTGATATCCACCGTCATATCATTTGCCGGATGCTGGATTGGCGTAAAGGTATAAATCTGCTCTCCCATGGGAAGCACGATAATTCCACCCGGATGCTGTCCCGTGGTTCGTCTGACTCCCACACAGCCCAGCACAATACGGTCGATCTCACAATTCCTTTTATGTACGCCGCGCTCTTCATAATAATTTTTCACATATCCAAACGCCGTCTTGTCCGCAAGGGTTCCGATTGTTCCCGCCTTGAAAGTCTGACCTTCCCCAAAGATAACCTCTGTATATTTATGGGCTTTACTCTGATATTCCCCGGAGAAATTCAAATCGATATCCGGCTCCTTATTTCCCTTAAAACCAAGGAAGGTTTCGAACGGAATATCAAAGCCTTCTTTGGAAAGCGGCTTGCCGCAGCGCGGACAGATTTTATCCGGCATATCGCAACCGGCACGTCCGGAAAAGGACTGTACCAGTTCGGAATCAAAATCACTGTACTGGCAATGCTTGCACAGATAATGGGCATGGAGAGGATTTACTTCCGTGATTCCGGACATGGTTGCCACAAAGGAGCTTCCGACAGAACCTCGCGATCCCACCAGATATCCGTCTTCATTGGATTTCCACACCAGCTTCTGGGCAATGATATACATCACGGCATAACCGTTGCTGATAATGGAATTCAATTCTCTGTCCAATCTCTCCTGCACAATCTCCGGAAGCGGATCCCCATACATCTTATGCGCCTTTGTATAACAGATTTCCCGAAGCATCTGATCGGAGTTTTCAATTACCGGCGGACACTTATCCGGGCGAACCGGCGAAATCTTCTCACACATATCTGCAATCCGGTTCGTATTGGTAATAACAACCTCTCTTGCCTTGTCGCTCCCCAGATATTCAAATTCCTTTAACATCTCCTCCGTAGTCCGAAGATACAAAGGAGCCTGCTCGTCCGCATCTTTAAAGCCCTGTCCCGCCATGATAATGCGGCGGTATATTTCATCCTCCGGATTTAAAAAATGTACATCACAGGTTGCCACAACCGGTTTGTGAAAAGCTTCCCCGAGCTGGACAATTTTTTTGTTAATTGCAATCAGATCGTCATCAGAGGCAATCGGTGAATCTTCATCCCGAACCATGAATGCATTGTTTCCAAGAGGCTGTATCTCCAGATAATCATAGAATTCCACCAGCCTTGCAATCTCTTCCTCCGGTCTTGCATTCAGAATTGCCCGGTATAACTCTCCCGCTTCACAGGCGGAACCAATCAAAAGCCCGTCCCGATACTTCATGAATTCGCTCTTTGGAATTCGCGGTCTTCGGTTATAATACTTAATATGTGCAAGAGACACCAGACGATAGAGATTTGTCCGCCCCTGATCGCAGGTTGCCAGTATGATGGCATGATAAGTCGGCATCTTCCTGATTCCCTCTACGGAAGAGCTTCCCATCTCATTTACTTCATCCAGAGTCTCGATTCCACGATCTCTTAGCATCTCAATAAATTTCACAAAGATTTCCGCAGTACATCCCGCATCATCCACGGCACGATGATGATTGTCCAGCAATATGTTCAATGCCTTTGCCACTGTATCCAGTTTAAAACGGTTCAGATTCGGAAGAAGAATCCGGGCAAGGGCTACGGTATCAATAATCGTCGGATTGCAGTCAATTCCCATCCTCTTACAATTCATCTTAATAAAACTCATATCAAAGTCCGCATTATGGGCAACCATCACACAGCCCTCACAAAATTCCATAAACTTTGGCAGAATCTCCTCTATAACCGGAGCATCCAGTACCATGGAATCATTGATGGAGGTAAGTTGTTCTATCCGAAACGGAATCGGCACCTGCGGATTGACGAATGTGGAAAACCTGTCCACAATGGATCCGTTCTGTACTTTGACCGCGCCAATCTCGATAATGCGGTTACTCTCCGGACTAAATCCCGTGGTCTCCAGATCAAATACCACATAGTCTTCCTGAAGGGACTGTCCTCTGCTGTCTGTCACGATGCCTTTGATGTCATCCACCAGATATGCTTCCACACCATAAATCACTTTGAAATCGGAATCTCCCGGAACTGCATGATTGGCATCCGGAAAAGCCTGTACGTCTCCGTGATCCGTTATCGCAATCGCCTTATGTCCCCATTTCATGGCACATTTCACAATATCCTTGACATCTGACACTCCGTCCATATCACTCATCTTTGTATGGCAGTGAAGCTCCACGCGCTTCTCAGCACTGTTGTCCATACGGCTGGTGGTAAAGTCAGAGCTCTTTTTAATTCCGACAATCGAACCGATCGTGAGGTCGCTGTCAAACTTGTCAATGGTTGCCACACCCTTTACCTTTACAAATTTTCCGACACTGATGTCTCCAAGTAAATTCGGGACATCCTCATTCTTTGAAAAAATCTTTAAAACAATCGTATCCGTAAAATCCGTCAGGGTAAAAATAATAATTGTTTTTTCGTTGCGGATTTCCCGGGTATCCACCGCCAGAATCTTCCCCCGTATCACCACTTCTCCGATTGGTCCGTCAATTTTTTCGATTTCAAGCGGCTCTTCTTCGAAGTCTCTGCCGTAAATCACATCCGGATTTGCAGACTTTTTGGAAAATTCCTTTTCAAATTTGCGGCGAAATTCCCCTTTCTTCTGATAAGCAGGTCTTTTTTCTGCACTATTTCCTTCTTTAGCTGTTGTTTTTGCAGCTTTTCCGTCATTCTTCTGCGTTTCTTCCTCTTTTTCGGCAGTCTGAGCAGTATGCTCCTCCCCTTCTTTGTCCTGCATGGCAAGCTCGGTCCGTTCCAGAATGTTCCGGACTTCCTGCTGAATCTGCATCTGCGAATTCTTCCGGTATTTGCTTTCCTTTGGCTTGCGATACTCCGGCGTGATAATCAGATCCATGCCGCAGCGCTCACAGACTACTTTCTGCAAAAACTCCACCACTTCATCCGTCCGCGTCTTCGCAATAATCGTCTCATCCATCGTGAGCGTCATATGTTTTGCATCCGAAAAACTGATATCGGCCGTGCGAAGAAGGTTATATTCCAGTACACTGTACGCATTCAGTTCCTCCAGAATGCTCTCCTTATATACATCCAGCAATGTCTGGGGCGTGTACTGCTGGGAAAGTTCAAAGGATTCTATGATTTTGACGTTGACATCCCTCCCCTGAAAAATCTGTGCAGCCACTTCCTTTTCCAGTTTCCAGATATTTTTTTTGAAAATCAGTCTTTGTGCATGCAAATAAATGCGAACATGAGTATATTCATGATTCGCACTTATCTTTGTTACTTCTGCCGTATCCAGTAATTGTTCCAGTTCTCCGTCCAAGCGGAGTGTCGGAAATGTCTCCTTAAATAATTTTGACACTATGCTTCACCCCAATGCTCCAGTTCGTAGCGCAATGCTCCAAGCAATTCATGTTCCGGTACTTTCTTGTACACTTCGCCATGCTTAATAATTAGTCCCTCACCGATTCCTCCGGCGATTCCGATATCCGCTTCCTTTGCCTCTCCCGGCCCGTTGACCACGCAGCCCATAACAGCGACCTTGATATCCAGTGGAAATTCCGCCACCATGGTCTCCACCTGATTGGCAAGTGTAATCAGATCAATTTTGGTTCTTCCGCAGGTCGGACAGGATACAACTTCCACCCCACCCTTACGCAGACCAAGAGTACGAAGAATCAGTTTTGCGGATTTGATCTCTTCCAACGGATCTCCTGTCAGGGAAACGCGGATGGTATCGCCGATTCCCTGATGCAGAATCAATCCCAACCCAATGGAAGACTTGATATTGCCGCTGATCAGTGTTCCGGCTTCTGTAATTCCCACATGGAGAGGATGATTTGTCTTTTCTGCAATCAATTCATGTGCCTTCACACACATCATGACATCCGAGGACTTAATGCTGATTACCAGATTGTCATATCCCATGTCCTCTATCAGAGCCGCCTGCGCCAGTGCACTCTCCACCAGTCCTTCCGCAGTTACTCCATGATATTTCTCCACCAGCTCCTTTTCCAGAGAGCCGCTGTTGACACCCACACGAATCGGAATATTTCGTTCCCGCGCCTCCGTGACCACTGCCTTTACACGCTCAGCATCCCCGATATTGCCAGGGTTAATCCGTATTTTATCCGCCCCATGCTGCATCGCTGCAATGGCGAGTCGGTAATCAAAATGGATATCCGCCACGAGAGGAATCTCTATCTGCTTTTTGATCTCTGTCAGCGCCTCTGCCGCTTCCATGGTCGGCACAGCACAGCGGATAATCTCACAGCCTGCCTTTGTAAGCTGTTTAATCTGTGCAACGGTTGCCTTTACATCTTCCGTGGGCGTATTTGTCATAGACTGAATGACGATCGGATTTCCTCCTCCGATGACACGGTCTCCAATCTGCACTTCCCTTGTCTTTTTCATACTTTCTCTCCTAAAACAGTTTTCGGATATCGTTGAACATAACGACAAACATCAGCAGAAACAAAAGCCCCATACCTATCATGTTGACATACGCCTCCACGTTCTGGTTGACTTTTTTTCTGCGTATTGCCTCAATCAGCAGAAATACAAGCCGTCCGCCATCCAGTGCCGGAAACGGAAGCAGATTCATCACGCCGAGATTTGCTGCCAGAAGAACCGCCCAGTTGAGCATATTTAAGGCAGCATATCCAAGTCCATCCGTGGAGACGGACTTCTGATAGGTATCACCCATATTCTTCACAATTCCGACCGGTCCGCTCAAATCATTAAAAGATAACTGGCCTGTAACCAGAAGTTTTAAGCTTTCTATCGTTGAATAAATCCAGTAGCGCACCTCATAGACACTGTATTTCAGGTTGTGAAGAATATTGCCTTTTTCCCGAAGCTGAACGGAATACGCAATTCCCATCAGATATTTTCCGCTGTCTGCATCCTTTCGCGGTGTCAGCTCCAACGTGTTTTTTTCTCCGTCCCTGACATAGGTGATGGTCACCGGTTCCTGCATTTTCTTTGCGTGAAACATGGAATAATTGTTCAGTTCACGCGCAAAATGGATGGAGGTCTGATTGATTTTTACAATCTCATCCCCTTCCTGCAATCCTGCTTCTTCCGCCGCAGTTCCCTCTCCAACTCCGGTAAGCACAGGCTTATCAATACCAATGCAGGAAATCAGAATAAAGGCAAAGACAAAAGCCATAATAAAATTGAATAACGGTCCCGCAAAAACGACACTCATACGTGCCCAGACGGATTTTTTGCAAAATGCCCGGTTGTCTTCGGATTCTTCATCCTCTCCTTCCATCATGCAGGCTCCGCCAAAAGGCAGAAGACGAATGGAATACTGCGTCTCCCCCTTTTGAAACTTCAAAAGTGCCGGGCCAAAGCCCAGACAAAATTCATTCACACGGATTCCGTTTGCCTTTGCGAGCCAGAAATGTCCAAGCTCGTGAAAGATTATTACAATACTGAAAATCAAAAAAGCTATAATGATTGATATAATATAATTACTCAACTTACCACCTACTACCTATGAATTCATAGACTTCCTGCTCTGTCGCTAATATTTCATCTACATTCGGGCAAGGGACAAACCTGCAGGTTTCCATTGCCGCCTCAATAATCTCCGTAATCTCCAGGAAACGAATTTTCCGTTCCAGAAAAAGAGCCACTGCTTTCTCGTTTGCAGCATTGAATATTGTGGTCATATTTCCACCCTTTTTCATTGCTTTTAAGGCAAGTGCAAGCCCTTGGAACGTATCCATGTCCGGTTTCTCAAACGTGAGATTTCCGATTTCAAATAAATCCAGCCGCTTTCCCGAAAGCGTTCTTCTCTTTGGATAGTAAAGCGCATATTGAATCGGAAGGCGCATATCCGGCGTTCCAAGCTGTGCAATTACCGCTCCGTCCTCATACTCCACAGCGGAATGTATCACACTCTGCGGATGTACCACAACCTCAATCTGTTCCAGCTCTACCCCAAACAACCACCTGGCTTCCATCACTTCCAGTCCTTTATTGACCAGAGTTGCGGAATCAATGGTAATCTTTCTGCCCATGGACCAGTTTGGATGTTTTAAGGCATCCTCTACCCGGATATCCGTAAGCTCCTCTTTCTTTTTCCCGCGGAACGGACCGCCGGAGGCCGTCAACAGTATCTTTTGAATCCGGTTTCCCTCATTTCCCTGAAGAGACTGGAAAATTGCACTGTGCTCACTGTCCACCGGAAGGATGGACACCTTATTTTTTTCGGCAAGCGGCATAATCAGATGCCCTGCCGTAACCAGTGTTTCCTTATTTGCAAGCGCAATCGTCTTTCCTGCCTGTATCGCCGCAATGGTCGGCCGGATTCCCAGCATTCCCACAATCGCAGTCACAAGAACCTCTGCCTCTTCCATCGTTGCCACGGCAATCAGTCCCTCCATGCCACTCCCGACAGGAATACCTAAATCCCTTGTATTTTCGCGCAATGCTTTGGCATCCTCTTCCTTCCATACTGCAACGGTTTTTGGTTTAAACCTGCGCATCTGCTCTTCCATCAGCTTGATATTGCTTCCACAGGCCAAGGCGACAATTTCCAGATCCCCGTGTTCCTCTGCCACAGAAAGCGTCTGCGTTCCGATGGAGCCGGTAGAACCAAGTATCGCTATTTTTCTCATATTCTGCTCCCCTTTTTACATATGAAGCGCAAGATAATAGATAATCGGCGCGGTAATAATCATACTGTCAAAACGATCCAGGATTCCACCATGACCCGGAATCAGCTTGCCGTAATCCTTGATATCATAATTGCGCTTGATGGCAGACGCCGTCAGATCTCCCACCATGGAAATCAGACCTGCAATTGCCGCAATTCCCGCAAGAATCGCAATTTCCACAGACTCCAAATGCATCTGCTCCCGGAAAATAAAACAATAAAGTGCTGTCAGCAATGCAGCTCCTGCCACACCACCTACTGCTCCCTCCACGGATTTCTTTGGACTCAGCTTCGGTGACATCTTGTGCTTTCCAATCAATACTCCCACGCAATATGCACAGGTATCGCATCCCCAGGAACATAAGAAGACTAAGAATGCAAGGTACAAGCCTCTGTCCAGTTCCCGTATCCGATACACATAAGAAAGCATGACTGCCACATAAAACATTCCAAAGAAAACAGCCATCAACTGATCTGCCTTATACTTCGGATAAGAAAATACATATACGAACATAAGCAGAATCAGAAATGCCATAAAAATCATCACCGGATCCGTCACAAAATTCCAACGCAGATTACAGTAATAAACCACCGCCGAAAGATAACCGATTCCTGCCAGCAGAGATTTCTGCACCTGAAACACCCGGTAAAGTTCAAACATCCCGATACATGAGATCGCAAGTGTGGAAAATAAAAGCACCTCATGCCCTGATATAATCAGAACCAACGCCAGCAAAACCAATACGATACCGCTCAACAGTCTTGTTCTAAACATGATATCATCCTCCGTAATTACTCTTCCTTTAAGCCACCGAATCTTCTGTCACGATTATTATACGCTTCAATGGCTAATTCCAATTCTTTTTTGTGAAAATCCGGCCACGGTACATCCGTAAAATAAAACTCACTGTATGCCAGTTGCCACAACAGGTAATTGGACAACCTCTGCTCCCCGCTGGTACGAATCAGCAGATCCGGATCCGGAAGATCTCCCGTGTCCAGATAGGATGAAAAAATCTTTTCATCCACTTCATCCTCCGTAAGCTTTCCTTCCCGGATATCTGCCATCATATGCTTCATGGCCCGAAGGATCTCATCCCTGCTTCCATAGTTGATGGCAATCGTCAGGTTAAGTCCCGTATTCCCTGCCGATGCCTTTTCCAAATCTTCAATTTTTTTCTGAAACTCCGGTGTCAGCCGGTCAATTTCTCCGATTACGCGGACTCTCATATGATTCTTATCCGCTGTCCGGATACAATTCTTCAGGTAGCTTTCCAAAAGCTTCATAAGCGCATCCACTTCATTCTTCGGTCGATTCCAATTCTCCGTGGAAAACGCATACAGCGTCAGATATTTGACACCCAATTCATCCGCTGCCTGGCATACCGTTTCCACATTCTTTGCACCAACCGTATGTCCATAATTACGCGGCATTCCCTTGGCTTTTGCCCATCTCCCGTTTCCGTCCAAAATAATTGCAACGTGCTGTGGAACTTTCATATCACACCTCTGTATTCTACTTTTTGTTCTGCTAAAAAGGGGACATCTGCCAGTGGCAATGTCCCCTGCAATTTAAACGGTAAGAATTTCTTTCGTTTTTGCATCTACGGCCTTATCAATCTTTGTCACATAATCATCCGTAACCATTTGAATGCGGTCCTCTAAATCCTTAATTGCATCCTCCGGCATATCTTCTGCCTTACCGGTCTTCTTAATATGATCGATTGCATCTCTTCGGATATTTCGAATGGCAACCTTTGTACTTTCGCCTTTTTTCTTAATATCCTTAGCCAGTTCCTTACGTCTTTCCTCCGTAAGCTCAGGAAATACAAGACGAACCAGCTTTCCATCGTTTGTCGGAGTAATTCCGAGATCCGAGCTGAGAATTGCTTTCTCAATCTCTTTTATCATAGAAGATTCCCATGGCTGAATCTGAATCATTCTCGGCTCCGGAACACTGACATTTGCAACACTCTGAAGCGGAGATGGTGTGCCGTAATAATCCACACGAAGCTTATCGAGCACATGCGGATTTGCACGTCCTGCACGGATTCCTGCAAATTCCTCTTCCAAATTCAACAGGGATTTCTCCATCTTCTCCTGAAATACCGCTAATTTTTCATCCATATCTTTCCAAACCTCCTAGCTTACAGTCACTTTTGTTCCGTTAAACTTATTATTTACTGCATTTACGATGCTATTCTCCTCGTTCAGCCCGAACACATACATCGGCATCTTATTCTCCATACACATAACCGATGCTGTCAGATCAACGACTGCAAGCCTTTTTTCAATCACTTCGTGAATGGAAACCTCATCATATTTTTTCGCATTCGGATTGCTCTTTGGATCACTGTCATAGACACCGTCAATTGCCTTTGCAAGATAAATTCCATCTGCCTCAATCTCAATTGCACGAAGTACCGTTGCCGTATCCGTAGAAAAATACGGATGTCCGGTTCCGCCTGCAAAAAATACAACCATATTATGTCCAAAGTACTTATTGGCACGATCCTTAGAATAAAGCTTCGTCATGGAGCCACATTCAAACGGAGTCAACACCGCTGTCATCATTCCGACTGAGCGGAAAATCTCTGAAACATAAATACAGTTCATCACTGTTGCAAGCATACCAATCTGATCTGCCTTGGTTCTGTCAATGGTCTCACTGGTACGGCCTCTCCAGAAATTGCCGCCGCCAATTACGATTCCGACCTGAACTCCGGAATCTACAAGCTGCTTTACCTGCTTTGCCACAACCGTCACCGTTGGCTCATCAAAGCCGTGATGTTTCTCCCCGGCAAGTGCTTCTCCACTAAGCTTTAACAAAATACGTCTCATTGCATCTCCTCTTATTTTCTACTGTCTGTTTCCATCGAACAATCCCTGTACATCAACGTCTGCATAGCACTGTGAGCAGAAGCCCTCAATGACTGCACCGTTGTTAATCTGTACGGAACGTGACTTAATATTTCCCATAACTACAGCAGAGGTATCCACTACAACAGGTCCCTGCACATCAATGTCACCCTTGATGGCACCTGCAATGACTGCAGACGCTGCTGAAATATTACCGATAATCACAGAACCGGCACCAATCTTTACGGTTCCGGAACTTACCACTTCACCCTCAACCTTTGCAACATCTGCGAAGAATTCAGAAGCTGCGCTGTTAC
>JAQXZD010000024.1 GCA_029227035.1 Lachnospiraceae bacterium | reverse complement strand
CGGTTATCTTTTTGGAAAAACCAATGTCTATAATCCGTGGAGTTGCATCAGGTATATCAAGACACATGTATCCCAAAGAGATGCCTATCCGGAAGCCTACTGGGTGAATACCAGCTCCAATTCGATTGTGAGAGATCTGATCGAGCGGGCGGATGACAGCCAGAAGCAGGTGATTGAAGACCTGATTGCGGGCGGGGAGATTACGATTCCGGTACATGAGGATATCACTTATGATGAGGTATACAAGAGCGAGGATAATCTGTGGAACTTTATGTTTTTTACAGGTTATTTCAAAAAGGTCGGGGAGTATTACGAAGACAGACACAGATACATCACTATCAAAATACCGAATTGGGAAGTGGATTATATCTTTCGGGAAAAAGTTTTAAACTGGTTTCAGGAAAAGACGAAGGAAACCGACCGGACAGCCCTGTTTACTGCTATCGTAAATGGCGATACAGAAGGTTTCACCAGAGAATTAAAAGGACTTCTCATGCAGACCATCAGCTTCCATGATGCCTATGAAAGCTTCTATCACGGCTTTGTGGCAGGAGTGCTGACCGGGATGAAAGGATATATCATCAAGTCCAACCGGGAGGGCGGCAAGGGAAGAAGTGATATCTTTATCGCACCGATTTCCCGTGCAGAGGAGGCTTTTGTTTTGGAATTTAAGATAGCAGGCTCTATGAAGGAAATGCCGGATAAGGCAAAAGAGGCAATACAGCAGATCATAGACAGGCAGTATGAACAGGAATTATTGGATTTGGGATATATCAAAATCAAGCGGTATGGCATCGCGTTTTTTGCCAAGGATTGTCTGGTGATCAGTGAATAGAAGGGCGGAAAACGTAAAATGTACAATTATGATGAAATCCTGCAAAAAATAGAAAGCAGCAGGCGCTTTGGGAAACTTCCCGGTGTGGAGGTGGAAGCAGAAATGCTGAAAAGCTGGGGGGAACCGCAGAAGAAAATTCCCTTTATTCATGTGGCAGGAACCAACGGGAAGGGTTCCGTCTGCGCTTTTTTAAGCAGTATTCTGGAAAAATACGGTCTGAGGGTGGGACGATTTATCTCTCCGCATCTGATGGATTTTCGCGAGCGGATTACCATAAATGGTGATATGATTCCGAGGGAAGCGGTGACAAGGCTTGGAAACGCCATGCTGGAGCGTGATTATGGCATGGAGCCCACCATGTTTGATTACTGTCTGTTGATGGCAGTGCTTTATTTTAAAGAGCAGCACTGTGATGTCATGGTGATTGAGACAGGACTGGGAGGCAGGCTGGATTCGACAAATGCTTTGGGAACGCCGGATGTGGCGGTCATTACCCGAATCGGGTATGACCATATGGCGATTCTGGGTGATACGCTGGCACAGATAGCAGCGGAAAAGGCAGGGATTATAAAGCCCGGTGTGTCTGCGGTCTTTGCACCGCAGGAGAAGGAGGCTTTGGACGTATTGCGGCAGAAAGCGGATGGGCGTCTGGCAGGAGAGGACGATATTGCCGCAGTAAAGGAGATGCATCCTTTGATGCTTGGCGATTACCAGCTTGAAAATGCGGCGGCAGCCATGCTTGCGGCACAGATTTTTCTGGGCGATACACAGAAGGCAAAAGAAGCCATCCGGCAGGGAATCCGGCAGGCAACATGGCCGGGACGGATGGAGATTTTGAGTGAAAATCCTTATCTGATGGTGGATGGCGCGCACAATTCCAATGGAATTCATGCGCTTTGCGGCAGCCTGAAAAAACTGTATCCGGGAGAAAAATTCCATTTTGTGATGGGAGTGATGGCGGATAAGGACTATCCGCAGATGGTGGAAGAGCTTCTTCCATTGGCGCTTGACTTTGTGACCGTGACGGTGGACAGTGAGCGGGCTCTTCAGGGCGATCAGCTTGCGGCATGGATAAAAGGGCAGGGAGTACCGGCAAGGAGTCTTCAGAGAGTGAATGAAGTCCTGAGACTTCCGGTTCCGGGAGCAAAGACCATTGCGCTTGGCTCGCTGTATTTTATCGGAGAGCTCAGGGCATTGTGGCAGCAGGGAGGTTGAGTGTGGCAGTATTATACCAGAAGATACAGAACCGTGATAAGACAGAGGGCATGGAAATCCTTGGCTATGAGGGAAAAATCCGTCATCTGACAGTTCCGGAAGAGATAGAAAATATTCCGGTGCAAAGAATCGGAAAGAGCGCCTTTTCCGGCAGGGAGGATCTGGTCAGTGTGCAGCTTCCGCAGACAGTGGATACCCTTGGGCGCTATGCTTTTTACAATTGCAAGAATTTAAAGAGTCTGTGTCTGTATGACGGAGTCGAGGATTATTACGACGGAGTTATCAAGCAGTGCAGGCAGTTGTCAGAGGTTACGCTGATACAG
>JAQXZD010000023.1 GCA_029227035.1 Lachnospiraceae bacterium | reverse complement strand
CGTAATGCCTTATCACATTCTGTTTGACCAGTATGAGGAGGAGCGTCTTGGCGGTAAATCTTTCGGATCCACCAAATCCGGTATTGCACCTTTTTATTCCGATAAATATGCAAAGATTGGTTTCCAGGTAAGCGAGCTTTTTGATGAGGAGCTTTTAAAGGAAAAAGTGGTACGGGTAGCAGAACAGAAAAATATTATGCTGGAGCATCTCTATCACAAGCCGTTGATTGATACGGATGAATTGCTTGCAACCCTGCATGAGTACAGGGATATGGTAGCACCGTATGTATGTGATGTTTCACTGTATCTGGACAAAGCACTGAAGGAAGGCAAGACAATTCTTCTGGAGGGACAGCTTGGTACTTTGAAGGATCCGGATCACGGAATTTATCCGATGGTGACATCTTCTTCGACTCTGGCAGCATACGGAGCAATCGGCGCAGGAATTCCGCCTTATGAGATTAAGCAGGTAATTACGGTATGTAAGGCATATTCTTCTGCAGTCGGAGCCGGAGCTTTTGTCAGTGAGATTTTCGGAGATGAGGCAGATGAGCTTCGCCGCAGAGGCGGAGACGGTGGAGAGTTCGGAGCTACAACCGGACGTCCGCGCAGAATGGGATGGTTCGACTGTGTGGCAAGTAAATACGGCTGCCGCCTGCAGGGAACCACGGATGTGGCATTTACGGTGCTTGACGTGCTGGGATATCTGGATGAGATTCCGGTATGTGTCGGTTACGAGATTGATGGTGAAGTGACCACGGACTTCCCGGTAACCAGCAAGCTTGAGAAGGCAAAGCCGGTTCTTAAGACACTTCCGGGCTGGAAATGCGATATCCGGGGAATTAAGAACTATGAGGAACTTCCGGAGAACTGCCGTAAGTATATCGAGTTTATCGAGGAAGAGATTGGATATCCGATTACCATGGTATCCAACGGACCTGGACGTAACGATATTATTTATCGTAAGTCCCCGCTGAGCAGGTAAATAGCGCATTGAGAGCCTGTCTTTTTTCAAAGACGGGCTCTTTTTTCACATAATGGACACAATTTCTCCATGATTTACACACGTTCATTTATTACACTATATATAAAAGCGTAACTATTCATAAGGTAAAATTTGAATAGTTATTAAACGATTGCGAAACCCCTTGAAAACAATTGTATTAATATTGAAATTTTGCAGGATCGTATCGTGTTTTGTGAAAGGCCAAAAATCGACAGTATCATGGTTCCATTAAATAAAGATAATGGCATAAATGTTGCATATTGTCAGAGACTATTTGAAATCGTTCATGATACAAATTCGATTTTTGACTTGAACAAAATATGATACAATCCTGTGAATGTTGTAGCTCTAATGGGATCATTGTTTTCAGGGGGATTGCAATCGGCTGTGAATAGTTATAGTGAAAAGGAGGACTTCGCAGTGATTGAGATAAACAATCTTGTGAAAAAATATGGAGATCATGTTGCCGTGGATGATCTGTCACTGACGGTGGAACAGGGAAAAATATACGGATTTCTGGGACCGAACGGGGCAGGAAAATCAACCACGATGAATATCATTACCGGTTATCTGGAGGCAACCTCCGGGGAAGTAAAAGTAAACGGCCATGACATTTTTAAGGAGCCGGAGAAGGCAAAGAGCTGTATCGGCTATCTGCCTGAGATTCCGCCACTGTATACGGATATGACGGTGCGGGAGTATCTGGATTTTGCCGCGGAGCTTAAGAAACTGGAAAAGAAAAAACGGGAAGCCTATGTAAAAGAGGCGATGGAGACAACCGGAATTACGGAGGTTTCGGAGCGCATGATACGGAACCTGTCCAAAGGTTACAGGCAGAGAGTTGGCTTGGCTCAGGCGGTTCTCGGATATCCGGAGATTATCATACTGGATGAGCCGACGGTAGGTTTGGATCCAAAGCAGATTATTGAAATCAGGGATTTGATTAAGGAGCTTGGGAAAAAACATATCGTCATCTTAAGTTCACATATTCTGACGGAAATCAGTGCGGTCTGTGATCATGTGTTTATCATATCCAAAGGAAAACTTGTGGCAAGTGATACAACGGAAAATCTGCTTAGCATGATGTCTGGAGAGCAGGAAATCGAGCTTGTGGTAAGGCGGGATGCAGAGCGGGCAAAAGAATTACTGTTGTCGGTAGAACAGATTGACAGAGTAGAAGCGGAGGAAGATAAACTGATGATTTATGCCCAAAAGGGTGCGGATGTCCGGGAAGAAGTTTTTCGCCGGATGGCGGACAGCGGGATTCCGGTTCTGGAAATGCATACGGTTACCAGGTCGCTGGAGGATGTATTCCTTGAAATTACCCAAGAAGGAGGACGGGAGTAATGTTTGCAATATGGAAAAAAGAATTCAAGGCATATTTTCACAGTGTGATCGGATGGTTATTTGTTGCGGCACTTTTAGCGTTGTTTGGCCTGTATTTTTATGCCTATAATCTGATGCAGGGGTATCCTTATGTTTATTACAGTTTAAGTTCCGTCACCATTATTTTTCTGATTGCCGTGCCGGTACTTACCATGCGCAGTTTTGCGGAGGAGCGGAAAAACAGGACAGACCAGCTTATGTTGACGGCTCCGGTGTCCGTCGGCAAGATTGTGCTGGGCAAGTATCTCGCAATGGTGTCTGTGTTCTCGGTTGATGTGTTGCTGTTTTGCTTTGCACCGCTTATCCTGCGGGCTTTTGGTACGGTGCCGATGGGAGAAAGCTATATCTCCATTCTGGCATTCTGGCTGTACGGCTGTGCCTGCATTGCGGTCGGCATGCTGATATCGGCCCTTACGGAGAGTCAGGTAATTGCGGCGGTATTAAGTTTTGCCGTGCTGTTTATCAGTTATATGATGCAGGGGATTACGGGACTGATTTCATCCGACGGAAACTGGCTGACGGAGATATTAAACTGTCTGGATCTCTATGCACCGTTTGATAAATTCGCGGGAGGCTGTCTGGATCTTACCGCAATCGTATATTATGTGAGTGTGATTGCATTTCTAAATTTCCTGACAGTGCAATCTATACAGAAGCGGCGTTTTTGTATGAGCCGGAAGAAACTTTCAACGGGAGTTTTCTCGATTGGAATGATTGTTGTTTCCCTTGCGGCTACGGTGGGAGTGAATGTGGGAGTCAATGCGATTCCGTCCAATAAGACAGCTATTGACTGCTCTTATTCCAAGCTGTATTCCATAATGGATGACACCAAAAAAGTGTTGAAGAATCTCGATCAGGATGTCACTATCTATGCATTGGTTGCAAAAAGCAATAAAGATGTGCAGGTTGATGAGATTTTGTCGCGCTATAAGGATATGTCAAAGCACATTAAAGTGAAGTATATCAATCCTTCAAGCAAGCCATATTTTTATCAGGACTATACCGATGTCGAACCGACGTCAAACAGTCTGATTGTGGTAAGTGATGCGCGTTCGAGAGTCATCGATTATTATGATATCTATCAGTATGAAACATCTTACACCAATGAGCTGACCGGATTTGATGCGGAGGGACAACTGACCAGTGCCATTTCTTATGTGACCATGGATGCGGAGAAACTGCCGGTAGTATATCAGATTACCGGGCATGATGAGAGCGGACTGGGAAGCGCCTTTAAGGATGCGGTAACCAAAGCGAATATGACGCTGTCTTCCGTGGAGCTTTTGAATGAGGAGAGTGTTCCGGCGGACGCAGCCGCCATTATCATCAATGCACCGCAGACGGATTTTAACAAGGCAGATGCAGAAAAAGTGATTGATTATCTGGAGGCTGGCGGAAAGGCGATTATAGTCGGTGCCTATACCAATACTCCGCTGCCGAATTTTGAGTCTGTTCTCAAAAAGTATGAGGTGGAATTTGCGCCGGGGATTATTGCGGAAAATGATGCACAGCATTATTACACAATGGGAGGACCTTTGTATCTGCTTTCCGATGTGAACAGTACCGCTTATACAGAAAGCATGGGAGGAAATTATATCTACATTCCGGCAACGCTTGGTATCACATATCCGGACAGCACAGATGATGTGACCTATACCTCTCTTGTAGATACCACGGAAGATGCCGTGGCAAAGGCAAATCCGGATCAGATGCAGGATTATGGATATGAAGATGGGGATGTTAAGGGACCGTTTTCCGTGGGACTTGCGGTGGAAAAGCAGATTGATGATGAGAATACCATGCAGATGCTGGTGTTCGGTACACCGTATGTATTTGGAGACGAAGCAAGCCAGTTGACGGGGAACAATGCGGTATTGTTCGAGGATGCCATCAGTGCACTGGTTCCGCAGACCAATGCAGAGGCTTCTGTGATACCGGCGAAATCCTATTCGCTTGACAGGCTCACGGTCAATGCACTCTTCGCGGTGCTTTTGGGACTGACTTTTATCCTGTTTGTTCCGCTGATACTGATTATTGTGGGAATTGTCATTTTTGCGGTTCGAAGAAAAAAGTAAGATTAGTCCTCTTTTTTTGGATCTTCTTCGGAGTCCTTGTGAATCAGGCGGTAAATAAAGGTGTAAATCCAGATTAAGACCGGGATGACCACTGTGGCAAATATGGATGCCTTGAACATACTCATGGTGTCGGTGTTGTCCGTGATTGCGCAGATTAAGGTAATCAGATAGAGGGCTGCCAAAAGAATAATGCCAAGAATGGCGAGTATTTGTTTGATTCGTTTCATGGAAATAACCTCCTTGCTAACGGCTTGATTTTATTATCATCTGGACATAACTATAACGAAAAAAAATTTTGCCGTCAATTCTTTTGTATTTGGTACTTGGAAAAATGCATGGGGTTTGCTATAATGGATGTACATGTGAGTCAGCATGCAAATTCGTAATTGATAAAGGTGGTATAATTATGGCTATATTGCAAGAGTGGCAGAAGATTGCCTACAATGAGAAAGCAAATCAGGGGGAATTACAGAAGTTCTGGCAGAGATATTTCCTGTTGGAAAAGGGCGTGTATGAGAAGCTCCTTTCGAACCCGGATGAAGTGGTAGAGGGAACCGTCAAGGAACTGGCAGAGAAATATGAGCTTTCCGTATTAGAGATGGCAGGATTTCTGGATGGTATCAACGACAGCCTGATTGAGCCGAATCCGATTGAGACAATGGAGGAGGACACAAAGGTAAGTCTTGCTTTTGATAAAGAGAAGCTTTACAAGAACATGGTGGATGCGAAGGCGGACTGGTTATACAATCTTCCGATGTGGAAGGACATCTTTGATGAGGAGACCAGACACAGACTGTATCTGGAGCAGAAGAAGTCCGGTACGGTGATTGTGGGCAAGAAGGTCGGCCGTAATGATCCTTGTCCTTGCGGCAGTGGAAAGAAGTATAAATTCTGCTGTGGAAAATAAAAATCAGGCTTGATTTTGTAAAAAAGATGTTTATAATCATAAGTAAACAGGTAACGGTTCGGAACTCACAGAGAGTGCGGAAATGCGAATGTCTGGCAGGTTCTGAATAGTTACTCACAATAAAGAACACGGTGAAGAGACGAGTAAGCATATGGAATGTGACAGAGAAGGATGCCCCGGAAGGGAGCTGAAAGCATCCGCATAGGAGATGTGCCGAAGACCAGCTCTGAGTGACCCCAATCCGGTCCGGTGATTCCGTTATCATCCAATGAGAGATTCCGAGTATTTTTGTTCGGGATAACTGAGGTGGAACCGCGAGTAATCGTCCCCAGTGTCAGGCATACTGACATTGGGGACTTTTTTATTTGATACGAGAAAGGAGAATCCTATGAAAAAATTGAAAGAGTATCTGGTAACCATGCCGAAAGAACAGTTTTTGACCATTGCGCTTGCAGCCGCTGTGGGCTGTATTGTCGGTATGTTCTTTTCCCCGCGCAAGACCATCTGCTGCGGAAATAACAATGGAGCTTATTATGAAAAAGATTCCAAAGAGGAAGAATAAGAAAAGGAGAGTATTATAAAATGAAAATCACTTTAAAAGACGGCTCTGCAAAAGAGTACAGTGAAGCAAAATCCGTATATGAGATTGCGGCAGACATCAGTGAGGGACTGGCGCGTGTGGCATGCGCAGGAGAACTGGACGGAGAGGTTGTTGACCTTCGTACCGTTATTGATAAGGACTGCAGCTTAAACATTATCACGGCAAGTGATCCGGAGGGACTTCAGGTAATCCGCCATACGGCATCCCATATCCTGGCGGAGGCGGTAAAGCGTCTTTTCCCGGAAGCGAAGGTTACTATCGGACCGGCAATTGATGACGGATTTTATTATGATTTCGATGCACAGCCGTTTTCAAGAGAGGATTTGGACCAGTTAGAGGCTGAGATGAAAAAAATCATCAAGGAAGGTCATGAAATTACAAGATTTACCCTGCCGAGAGCAGAGGCGATCAAGTTTATGCAGGAGCGCAATGAGCCTTACAAAGTAGAACTTATTGAAGATCTGCCGGAGGATGCAGAGATCAGTTTTTACGATCAGGGCGGTTTTGTGGATCTGTGTGCAGGCCCGCATCTGATGAGCACCAAGGGAGTGAAAGCATATAAGCTGATATCTTCATCCATGGCATACTGGAGAGGTGATTCCGAAAAGGCACGTCTTCAGAGAATTTACGGAACAGCATTTAATAAGAAGGATGATTTGAAAGCTCACATGGAGAAGCTGGAGGATGCCAAAAAGCGTGATCACAACAAGCTTGGACGTGAAATGGGATTGTTTACCACTGTTGATGTGATTGGCCAGGGACTTCCGCTTTTTACTCCAAAGGGAACGAAAATGATTATGAAACTTCAGCGCTGGATCGAAGATCTGGAGGATAAAGAGTGGGGATACCAGCGTACCAGAACACCGCTTATGGCAAAGTCGGATCTGTATAAGATTTCAGGACATTGGGATCATTATAAGGATGGCATGTTTGTACTGGGAGACGAGGAGAAAGATAAGGAAGTGTTTGCGCTTCGTCCGATGACCTGTCCGTTCCAGTATTATGTATACAAGAATGAACAGCATTCCTACAGGGATTTACCGTATCGTATGAGTGAGACCTCCACACTTTTCCGTTGTGAGGACTCCGGAGAAATGCACGGACTGACTCGTGTACGCCAGTTTACGATTACGGAAGCGCACAATGTAATACGTCCGGATCAGGCAGAGGAAGAGATTCGTAACTGTCTGCATCTGACACTGCATATTTTAAGAACTCTTGGATTACAGGATGATGTGACATTCCGGTTGTCCAAGTGGGATCCGAAGAATAAGAAAAAATATCTTGGGGATGATGAATACTGGGAAAAGACACAGGATGCACTTCGCCAGGTCCTGATAGAAGAGAATCTTCCGTTTGTGGAAGCAGAGGGTGAGGCTGCGTTCTACGGTCCGAAGATTGATACACAGGCAAAGAATGTGTACGGAAAAGAGGATACCATGTGTACGGTTCAGCTCGACTGTGCCATCGCTGAGAATTTTGATATGTATTATATTGATGAGAAGGGCGAGAAAATCCGTCCGTACATCATCCACAGAACCTCTCTTGGCTGCTATGAGAGAACCCTTGCATGGCTGATTGAGCATTATGCAGGAAAGTTCCCGACATGGATGTGTCCGGAGCAGGTGCGTGTACTTCCGATATCCGAAAAATATCTGGACTATGCAAACACCGTGGCAGAGGAACTGAAGAAGCATGATGTGGACGTGACGGTTGATAACCGTTCAGAAAAAATCGGTTACAAGATTCGTGAGGCACGTCTGGACAAGCTTCCGTATATGCTGGTGGTTGGACAGCAGGAAGAGGCAGATAAGACCGTTTCTGTGAGAAGCCGTTTTGCAGGAGACGAAGGAGTAAAGCCGCTTGGCGAATTTATTGACCAGATTTGCGAAGAGATTCGTACCAAGACCATTCGTGAAGAGATAAAACAGGAAGCACAGGAGACGAAATAAGAATACTTCCGGTTTAATCGCACATACTATTCGGGAATCCGTGATAAAGGATTCGGATTTTAGGAGGTGTGTGATATGACAAAACTGGATTGCAGTGTGGTAAACTGTGCGTATAATGAGGAAAACTCCTGCAAGAGAACGGATATTCAGGTTGAAGGAACGCAGGCAAAGACACCGTCGGAGACAAGCTGCGGAAGCTTTGCACCGAAGGGATGTGGCTGCGGCACCAATACCATGAGTGAGCCAAAGAAGGAGACGCAGGTAGCCTGTGAGGCTTCTGAGTGCAGATTTAATGAGAACAAAAAATGTTCTGCCAGCCATATCGGTATTGCAGGAGGACATGCGGACTCAGGCAAGGAGACGGAGTGCGGCAGCTTTGACTGTGCATCTTGCAGATAGCTTCGCAGAATGAGGGTGGCGCATGCCATCCTCATTTTAAGGAAAGGAGAAGTATGGACTATCAGATCTATTTTCCACATTTACATATTTATCTGGAACATGTCGGAAAGAAAATTATGATCGGCAATTTTTCGGTCGCATATTATGGGATTGTGATTGCGATCGGTATGCTGGCAGGACTGGGGCTGGCGTGTCAGGTGGCAAAGAAGACCGGACAGAAGACGGATACTTATTTTGATCTGGCATTGATTGCAATTGTCTGTTCTGTAATCGGAGCAAGAATTTATTATGTAGTGTTCCGCTGGGATCTTTATAAGGATAACCTTCTTAGTATTTTTAATTTGCGGGAGGGTGGACTTGCCATATATGGTGGAATTATTGCAGCGATTATCACAACGTTTATATTTGCAAAGGCGCGGAAAATTTCTCCGGGACTGTTGTTTGACACGGCAGGGCTTGGTCTGATTTTAGGGCAGATTATCGGTCGCTGGGGGAATTTTTTCAACCGGGAAGCCTTTGGAGATTACACGGACGGCCTGTTTGCCATGCAGATTCCGCTTTCTGCGGTGCGTGCTTCGGAAGTGACTCCGCGTCTGATGGAAAAAGTGGTGGATATTGGAGGAATTTCCTTTATTCAGGTACATCCGACCTTTTTGTATGAATCCATGTGGAATCTGCTGCTTCTGATTCTGCTGCTGCTTTATACAAAGCATAAGAAGTTTGACGGAGAAGTGTTTCTGTGGTATTTACTGGGATACGGAGTAGGGCGATTCTGGATTGAATCCCTTAGGACGGACCAGCTTCTCATACCGGGAATCGGTTATCCGGTGTCAAAAGCACTGGCGGCTGTTCTGGTGGTGATGTCAGCCGTGTGGATTGTGGTTAAACGCATCCGGCTCAGAAAAAAAGAGTAGAGAAAAAATAGAAAATGGACGTTTTTGCGCAGGTAAAAAATGCGTAAAAACGTCTTTTTTTGTGCCAGAAAAACCTCGTACCACAAGATGTTGGGATAGCTGAAAAAACATGAAAAAACATTGATTTTTCGGCATTTATGGAGTATTATGGATACATGGTGGTAGAAAGTGGAGTAAAAAATCCATATAGTGGTGCAAAGTGGTGGATAAGTTGATAATATTGTTGATAACCTCCCGCACATCATAGGCCACACTTTAGAGGAAGAGGAGGTGAGCGCTGTTATGTTTATGGGTGAATATAATCATTCGGTTGATGCAAAAGGCAGAATGATTGTTCCGTCCAAGTTCAGGGAACAGCTCGGAAACGAGTTTGTTGTCACAAAGGGACTGGACGGATGTCTGTTTGTATATTCCCTGGAAGAGTGGCAGCGCATTGAGGAAAGCCTTCGGGAGAAACCTCTCACCTCCAAAGATGCAAGAAAATTCATGCGTTTCTTCTTCGCAGGTGCTGCAAACTGCGAAGTGGACAAGCAGGGAAGAATTCTTCTTCCAGCGAATCTGAGAGAGTACGCAGGGATTGATAAAGAAGTCGTCTCCGTGGGCGTATTCAGCCGAGTGGAAATCTGGAGCAAGGAAAGATACCAGCAGAATAACGACTTTGACGATATGGATGAGATTGCCGAGCATATGGCAGAGCTTGGAATTGGAATCTAATAACAACCGTTTTCAAGGGAGGATTAAGCGATGGAATTTAAGCATACTTCGGTATTGCTGCAGGAGACAATTGAACAGCTTCATATCCGACCGGATGGAATCTATGTGGACGGCACCCTTGGGGGCGGCGGGCATTCCCTTGAAATATGCAGGCGGCTGACAACCGGAAGACTGATTGGAATTGATCAGGATGAATGCGCAATTGCGGCAGCAACGGAGAGATTAAAAGATTATCAGGATAAAGTGACAATTGTACGAAGCAATTATGCACAAATGAAAGAGGTGCTGGAAGAGCTTGGCATCCAGAAGGTGGATGGAATTCTTCTGGATCTGGGAGTATCTTCGTATCAGCTTGACACGCCGGAGCGGGGATTTACCTACCGGGTGGAGGATGCACCTCTGGACATGCGGATGGATAAGAGACAGAGTCTTACCGCAAGGGAGATTGTCAATGAATACAGTGAGATGGAACTGTACCGGATTATCCGGGACTACGGAGAGGATCGTTTCGCCAAGAATATTGCAAAACATATTGTACGGGCGAGGAAAGAGAAACCGATCGAGACAACCGGAGAACTGAATGCGGTTATCCGGGGGGCCATTCCCATGAAGGTACAGGCAACCGGAGGACATCCTTCCAAGCGGACTTATCAGGCAATACGGATTGAATTAAATCATGAATTGGAAGTTCTGCAGGAACATCTGGACGAGATGATTGAAATGTTAAATGACGGTGGAAGAATCTGCGTGATTACATTTCATTCACTGGAAGACAGAATTGTTAAGTCGAATTTCAAGAAGAATGAGAACCCGTGCACCTGCCCACCGGATTTTCCGGTATGTGTGTGCGGCAAAAAGTCCAAAGGACATGTGGCAGTGAGAAAACCGATTCTGCCGACTGAAGAGGAGATTAGCGAAAACAGTCGTTCAAAAAGTGCGAAGTTGAGGGTCTTTGAGCGAGAGGAAAAATAAAAAGGAAAGCAGGGATGCAGTATGACGAAAAATTATTACGTGAATGGAAATACAGTGCGGGAGCTGGAGGCTCCGGTTCGTCAGACGCCTAATACAAGAAGGGAAATCGAGGAGGCAAGACGTCGGAAGAATCGCAGAAATGCGGCGAGAAGAAACAGACAGAGAGCGATGGAGATGAGCATGGGGTATGTGGCATTCCTTACAGTTTGTGTGCTTATGCTGGCATTTGCGGCAGTTATGTTTATCCGGGTTCAGTCCCAGATGACACATCATATGCGAAGAGTGGCAGCGCTGGAGAGCAAGGTGATTGACATGCGGGCAGACAATGATGAGCGTTACAATTAGATTACAACTTCCGTTGATTTGCAGCATATCAAAGATGTTGCAATAAATAAGCTTGGAATGTCTTACCCAACAGAGGATCAAGTGGTATACTATTCTATTGACAACAGCAATTTTATGGATCAATATGGTGATATACCAAAACAATAGGAGTAAGCGGTGGCAAGAAGAAAGAAACCTGTCAAAAAATTTACAAGGAGAATGAGAGCCAAGCTGATGGTGCTCTTCTCCGGAATTCTGTTCCTTCTGTGTGTTCTGATCGGAAGACTGATGTATATCGAGCATACAGACGGAGACAAATATGAGAAAAAAGTATTATCCATGCAGTCATACGACAGCAAGATTATTCCGTACCAGAGAGGTGACATTGTAGATCGGAACGGTACCGTGCTTGCTACGAGTGTGGCTGTTTATAATGTTATTTTGGACTGCAGTGTCATGACCAGCAAGGAAGAGTATATCCAGCCGACGATTGATGCACTGGTATCCTGTTTCCCGGAGCTGGATCGGGCAGAGCTGGAAAAGTATGCAAAGGAAGAGAAGGATAACCGTTACATCATTCTGGCAAAGAAGATTCCGTATAACGAGGTACAGCCTTTTGTGGAACTGCAGAACGAAGTGGACGAGAAGAAAAACAAGGTTCATCCGAACATCAATGGTGTATGGTTTGAAAAGGAGTACAAGAGGAACTATCCGTATGATTCGCTTGCGGCTTCCGTCATTGGCTTTACGTCTTCCGGGGATGTAGGAACCATCGGCCTGGAGAATTATTACAATGATGTGTTAAACGGAGTCAATGGAAGGGAGTATGGATATCTGAATTCGGACAGTGCCTTTGAAAAGACTGTAATTCAGGCACAGGATGGAAACACACTGGTATGTTCTCTGGATGCGAACATCCAGTCCATTGTGGAAGAAAAAATCGCAGAATTTAATAAGAAATACAAAAACAACTATTATAAAGGCAAGGGCAGTGTCAACACGGCCGTGGTTGTGATGGATCCGAATTCCGGAGAGGTGCTTGCCATGGCGGATTATCCGGGATTTGATCTGAACAATCCGAGAGATCTGAGTGGGCTTTATTCCAAGAAAAAGGTTGCGAAGATGTCCGAAGACGATCAGATGAACGCGTTGAACGGGCTCTGGCAGAATTACTGTGTGACTGCCACCTATGAACCGGGTTCCGTGCAGAAGCCGTTTACCGTGGCATGCGGTCTGGATACGGGAACGATTAACGACAAGATGACCTTTGACTGCGACGGACATGAGAAGATTAACGGACAGACGGTAAGCTGTGTGGCAAGACAGGGACACGGAGTGGAGACAATCCGCACGACGCTGATGGACTCCTGTAACGATGCAATCATGCAGATGACTTATAAGATCGGAAAGGAGAATTTTTCCGAATACCAGTCCGTGTTCGGATTCGGACAGAAAACGGGAATCGATCTGCCGGGAGAAGCAAATACATCGGGACTGGTCTATTCGCTGGACGATATGAAGGCGATCGATCTTGCGACGAACGCATTCGGACAGAATTACAACTGTACCATGATTCAGATGGCCAGTGGATTCTGCTCCCTGATCAATGGCGGATATTATTATCAGCCGCACATTGTTACAAAGATTACTGACGCCTCCGGCAATACTATTTCCACGATAGAGCCGAAGGTGGTGAAGCAGACCGTTTCGGAGCGCACCAGCAAGAAGGTGAAGGATTATCTGCAGGATGTGGTGAGCAAGGGAACCGGAGGAACGGCAAAGGTAGACGGCTATTCCATGGGCGGAAAGACCGGAACCGGAGAAAAACAGCCGCGAAAACAGGGTAAATATCTTGTGTCATTTATGGGCTTTGCACCGTATGATGATCCGCAGGTAGTCATTTACTGCGTGGTGGACGAGCCAAATGCCGCAGATCAGGCACACAGTTATTTCGCACAGAATATTTCCAGAGAGATTCTTGAGGAAGTGCTTCCGTATATGAACATTTATCCGGATGAGAAAAAGACCGGACGCAATAAGGGGCTGGATGTCACCGGAGAAAACGCGCAGTATACCGGGAAAAATGATGGGACAAAAAAGCGCGAATAAAAGGGTTCTTTTGGAATTGGTGGATTCATATAGTATAAGAAAGAGAGTGCATGGATGGGGAAAGTCCTGTGGAACGCAACAAGACCTACATCCGAAAAAAGATATGCGTCATCTTTTTTGCAGTGCTGGCATGCGCGGGAGTCCTGTGCGGAAGACTTGTATATCTTATGATATTCCGCGGAAATTATTACTCAGGTCTGGCATCGGATTTGCAGCAGAGAGAGCGGCAGATTAAAGCGGCACGGGGAAAAATACTGGATGTAAACGGTGTGGTTCTGGCATCCAACAAATCCGTCTGTACCATCTCCGTGATACATAATCAGATTACGGAGCCGGAGGCGGTCATTGAGATGCTGTCGAAGGAACTGAGCCTGCCGGAGGAGAAGGTAAGAAAGCGGGTTGAAAAATATTCGTCCATTGAGCGGATAAAGAGTAACGTGGATAAGGAGACGGGAAACCGGATTCTTGCCTATGGCTATGCCGGAGTTAAAGTGGATGAGGATTACAAAAGAGAGTATCCCTATGGTGACCTGTGTGCAAAGGTGCTTGGATTTACGGGAGGCGATAATCAGGGAATTATCGGGATAGAGAGCGTTTATGATGAATATCTGAAGGGGACGGACGGCACCATCCTGACCACGACGGATGCAAGAGGGGTGGAGGTTGACAATATCGGTGAGGAGCGGATAGAACCGGCTGCCGGCTGCAATCTGCGCACTTCCATCGATGTTAATATCCAGAAGTTTGCCATGCAGGCGGCAGAGAAAGCCTATATTCAAAAAGAGGCGGATTCCGTGAGTATTCTTGTTATGAATCCGTCCAACGGAGAGATGCTTGCCATGGTAGATTATCCGGAGTTTAATCTGAACGATCCTTTTACCCTGACAGGGGAGTATGCGCAGTACGCGGGGACGGATGAGGAAGAAGATTACCGGAACAAGATGTGGCGAAACCATTGCATCAACGATACCTACGAGCCGGGCTCAACCTTTAAGGTGATTACGGCGGCGGCAGCGTTGGAGGAAGGGGTTGTCTCGTTAGAGGACAGATTTCATTGTCCGGGTTATATTGTTGTGGAGGACAGGAGAATCCGTTGTCATAAGACTACCGGACACGGAGCGGAAAGCTTTGTGGAGGGAATTGAGAATTCCTGTAATCCGGTGTTTATCAACGTGGGACTTCGCCTCGGTGCAGACCGGTTTTATGATTATTTTGAGCAGTTTGGACTGCTGAATAAGACCGGTATTGACCTGCCGGGAGAAGCTGCAACGATTATGCATAAGCGCGAGAATATCGGACTGGTGGAGCTTGCTACCGTATCTTTCGGGCAGTCCTTTCAGATTACGCCCATTCAGCTTGCGGCTACCGTTTCTTCTATTATAAATGGGGGAAGCCGGGTAACGCCGCATTTGGGAATACAGGTTGAGGATGAAGACGGAAATTCCATCCAAAAGTTCAGCTATGAGACAACCGGGGCGATCTGCAGTGCGGATACCTCGGAAAAAATGCGTTATCTCCTGGAAAAAGTCGTATCGGAGGGAGGCGGCAATAAGGCGTATATCGAAGGCTATCAGATTGGAGGAAAGACTGCCACCTCGCAGACACTTCCACGTTCTGCAAATCGGTATATTTCTTCATTTCTGGGTTTTGCCCCGGCAGATGATCCGAAAGTGCTGGTGCTTGTTATCATCCGAAATCCCACCGGTGTATACTACGGAGGAACGATTGCGGCGCCGGTAGCAAAGGAAATCTTTGAAAACATTCTGCCCTACCTTGAATTGGGGGAATAAATGGCATATACTAAAAATAATTAAAACCAACTGGAGGATATCATGAAGATAGAGGAAGAAAAAGTTCTGGTGGTGGGAACCGGAAAAAGCGGAATTGCCGCAGCAAAGCTTCTACTGGATAAAAATGTGGAGATTGTGCTGTTTGATGGAAACAGAGACCTGAATCCGGAGAAACTGTACGAGGAAGAACCGCGTCTTAAGAATGTACAGATGATTCTGGGTGAACTGAGCGAGGAAGAAATGCATGGATTTTCCGTGGCGGTATTAAGTCCCGGAGTGCCGGTAGACAGTCCGATGGTGGAGAAGCTGCGCGCACAGAATGTTGCCATCTGGGGAGAGATTGAGCTTGCATATTATTTTGGAAAAGGGCGGCTGATTGCAATTACCGGAACCAATGGCAAGACAACCACCACGGCACTGGTGGGAGAAATCCTGAAAAATTATTATCAGGATGTACGCGTTGTGGGAAATATCGGAATTCCGTATACGTCGGAAGCGGCAACCATGACGGAGGATACGGTAACGGTTGCGGAAATCAGCAGTTTTCAATTGGAAACCATCCATGAGTTTCACCCGGAGGTTTCGGCAATCTTAAATATTACGCCGGATCATTTGAATCGTCATCACACCATGGAATGCTATATTCAGATGAAGGAACGGATTACGGAAAATCAGACGAAAAATCAGGTGTGTGTGCTGAATTATGAGGATGAGGTGCTCCGCGCTTTTGGGGAGCAGGCGAAGGTGAAGCCTGTCTATTTCAGCAGTGCCCGCAAGCTTTCCGAAGGCTTTTATCTGGACGGCGAAGAGATTATGTATGCAAAGGCTCAGGAGACGGTTCCTGTGATCAATGTCAACGAACTGCAGCTTCTGGGGCGTCACAATTATGAAAATGTCATGGCGGCATGCGCTATGTGCATCAGCTTCGGGGTGCCGATGGAGAAGATTGTCGAAGTGTTAAAGCGCTTTCAGGCGGTGGAACACAGGATTGAGTATGTGACAGAGAAGAGAGGCATAGCTTTTTACAATGATTCCAAGGGAACGAATCCGGATGCAGCGATTCAGGGAATCCGCGCCATGAACCGCCCGACCTATCTGATCGGCGGAGGGTATGATAAGCAGTCGGCGTATGACGAATGGATTGATGCCTTTGACGGAAAGGTGAAGGAGCTGGTGTTAATCGGACAGACAGCCGGAAAAATCGAAGCCTGTGCACATCGTCACGGATTTACGGCTACCGTAAAATGTGAGACACTGGAGGAAGCAATCAGATATTGTTACAGTCATGCGGCATCTGGAGATGCAGTACTGCTTTCGCCTGCCTGTGCAAGCTGGGGAATGTTCTCCAATTATGAGGAGCGCGGCAGAATCTTTAAGGAAATCGTTCGAGGATTAGAGGAGTAGATTTCGTGTCAGGACAGAAAAGCAGAGAGAAGAAAACCACATATTTTGATTACAATCTGTTGTTTATCATTATCTTTCTGATGTGCTTCGGACTGGTTATGCTGTACAGTTCCAGTTCATATACCTCCGCCAATAAGTACGGGGACAGCGCACATTATCTGAAACTGCAGATTCGTAATATTCTGGTAGGACTGGTGCCGATGATCATTCTGGCAAAAATTGATTACCGGGTATGGAAGAAATTCGGGACACTGGCTTATATCCTGTCGGCATTTTTGTGTCTGATTGTCATGCTGCCGATACCGGGACTGGTCAGAAGCTCCCACGGACAGGCGCGCTGGCTGAATCTTGGACCTTTCAGTTTTCAGCCGTCAGAGTTTGCCAAGATTGCGGTCATTCTTTTCCTGGCAATGCTGATTGAAAAGATACCGAAACAGATGGGGCGGCTTTCCGGGGTGCTAAAGGTACTGATTATGATCATTCCGCTGGTTGGCGTGGTGGCAATCAATAACCTCAGTACGGCGGTCATCATTTTCGGAATCGCAGTCTGCATGCTTTTTGTGGCAAGCCCGAAGTATGCACAGTTTTTCATAATCGCTTTGTGCGGAGTGGCACTTGTGGTTGTGGGTATTGTATTTGCAGGATACCGAAGCACACGAGTGGGGGCATGGCTGCATCCGGAGACGGCGGGAGACGCAGGCTTTCAGACTCTTCAGGCGCTCTATGCAATCGGTTCCGGCAAGCTGTTTGGAAAAGGACTGGGACAGAGTCTGCAGAAGATGGGAAATGTGCCGGAGGTACAGAATGATATGATTTTTTCCATTATCTGTGAGGAGCTGGGGCTTTTTGGCGCAGTCTGCGTGATTTTGCTGTATGTGCTTCTGCTCTGGAGAATGATGGTGATTGCAAACAACGCAAAGGATATGTACGGGGCGCTTCTTGTGACCGGTATCATGTCACATATCGCGATTCAGGTTATCTTAAATATCGCGGTTGTCACCAATACCATTCCGAATACCGGAGTTACCCTTCCTTTTATTAGTTACGGAGGTACGTCACTTGTGTTTCTTCTCGCGGAGATCGGGCTGCTTCTTAGTGTATCGAAGGGAATACGACTTGAGGAGATTGAACAGGTAAGAAATGATTAAAGAAGAACGAAGAAAAGCAAGGAAACGGAAAAATATCCTGATGACACTTCTGTTTGTCCTAATCCTTCTGGCGATTGCAGCCCTTGTGGTTATGAATGTCTTTAAGATTAAGAAGGTGGAAGTGGAGGGAAACAAACTTTACGATGAGAAAGTGATTGAAAAAGCCGTGTTAAACGACGAGTATTCGTGGAATTCGCTGTATGTGTTCCTCAAGTACAAGTTTGTAAGCACGGATGCGGTACCGTTTGTGGATACGATGGAGATATCCCTGAAAAATCCGCAGACACTTCACATTAAAGTATACGAAAAAGGTATGATGGGCTACCTGTACATACCGGCGATGAATGCCAATGCCTATTTTGATAAGGATGGAATTGTCGTGGAGACATCCTCCGAGGTGATTGCGGATATCCCACAGATTATGGGAATTGACTGTGACAAGGTGGTTTTATACGAAAAACTGCCGATCGGCGGAGGAAAGCTCAGAAAAATTCTTACGCTGACGCAGGCGCTGAAACGAAATTCCCTGATTCCGGATTCCATTCTCTACGGAGTGGAAAACGAGCCGGAACTGATCTACGGTGACATCAAAGTGGACATGGGATCCATGGAACTTCTGACACAGAAGGTGGAGCGGCTGGCAAAGATCAAGCCGAAGCTGGAAGGGAAGAAGGGAACACTACATTTAGAAAACTGGACCGAAGAAACAACAAATATTGTGTTTGACCAAATAGAGAATAAGGACCAGAAAACAAAAAAAGATAAGAAAAAATCATAATTTCCTGTTGATTATTTAATGGAAAAAATATATTATAGAGTATATGAGCACATATGGAACGTTATTTTGGGTTTCACAGTGGCATAGGGCTTTTGGAAAAGAGGAGGAAACACCATGCTGGAGATACGAACAACAGAGACAGATACGAGTGCCAAAATTATCGTAATCGGTGTTGGCGGCGCTGGTAATAATGCTGTGAACCGCATGATTGATGAAAATATAGGTGGAGTGGAATTTATCGGAGTAAATACGGATAAGCAGGCATTACAGCTTTGCAAAGCTCCCACATTGATACAGATCGGCGAGAAACTGACAAAAGGACTTGGAGCCGGAGCACAGCCGGAGATTGGAGAGAAGGCTGCGGAGGAGAACACAGAGGAACTGTCCGCGGCAGTAAAGGGAGCGGATATGGTATTCGTTACCTGTGGTATGGGCGGCGGAACAGGAACAGGTGCAGCGCCGGTCGTAGCAAAGATTGCGAAAGAACAGGGCATTTTAACGGTAGGTGTCGTTACAAAGCCGTTTAAATTTGAAGCAAAGAAGCGTATGATTAATGCGGTATCAGGAATCGAGAGACTGAAGGAAAATGTGGATACACTGATTGTGATTCCGAATGACAAGCTTCTTGAGATTGTAGACAGACGCACATCCATGCCGGATGCACTGAAGAAGGCGGACGAGGTATTACAGCAGGCGGTACAGGGAATTACAGACCTGATTAATCTGCCGGCTCTGATTAATCTGGATTTTGCGGATGTTCAGACAGTTATGAAGGACAAGGGTATGGCACATATCGGTATCGGTAGTGCAAAGGGCGATGAGAAAGCGATTGAGGCAGTTAAGCTTGCAGTTGCATCTCCGCTTCTGGAGACCACCATCAATGGCGCAACCCATGTCATTATCAATATTTCGGGAGATATCTCCCTGATGGATGCCAATGACGCAGCATCTTATGTACAGGATCTTGCCGGAGAGGATGCCAATATTATCTTTGGTGCAAAGTATGATGAGACAATGACGGATGAAGCGATTATCACTGTGATTGCAACCGGTCTTGAGAATGTACAGGCAAAGCAGACAAAGACTTCCGGTATCGGTAACCGTATGGTATATCCGAATCAGACGGCAACAAGGACTGCTTCTTCCGTATCCGGAATCGTTAACCATGCTACAACGGCAGGTAACAGCTTTACCGGAGCAGGTACCACCAGACCGACAACTCCAACCCCGACTCCATCGGCATCTACATATTCCGGTATTCAGAAGCCGAAGCAGCCGGAGAGTACGATAAAGCCGGTAGAAATTAATATTCCGGATTTCCTGAAAAATTCCAAAAGATAAGGTATGTCGAAATAAGTCGATAATATTTGAATTACAACCTCCCGTTTTTGCCAAAAAATAGGAACGCAATTTCCTATAATTAAGGCAGAAGCAGGAGGTGATTTTTATTTATGTATTCTACATGGATGTATTCTTTGTACAGAATTTTCTGATGAATCTCATCATTTTATCCCTGACCAATATATTTTGCAAAAGTCCGGTAAAAAGGAGATGTTTACGGATGGCGCTTTCTGCGTTGACAGGAAGTGTTTTTTATATCCTTCTGCTGCTCGGCATTGGGTATGTATACTCTGCTGTTGTCATGGCAGTGTTTGTCATCCCCTTTATGCTGTATCTGGCCTTCGGATGGGACGGATGGCGCAATTTTATATTTCGAATCGGACTAAGCCTCTTATCCGCTGTATTGCTTGACGGAATAATCAGTGCGCTGTCAAATCTGTTCGGAATAAAAAGCCTGTATCTGTACGGGGCAGCTTTGGCGTTTCCTGTTGCGAAGATTACGGTGTCCATGCTGGCGGTCTCGGTTCATCAACAGAACTGCCGGATGAGGGTAACATTTGTAAATTGCGGCAAAAGTGCTTCCTGTATGGGCTTGTATGATTCGGGAAACCTTCTCAGGATGCCGGACAGCGGAGAGCCGGTACATATTGCTTCGCCGAAGCTGCTGGGACAGCTTCTTGCCGGGGAGCCGGTCTGTGAGATTCCCTATCAGACGCTTGGAACGGACGGAGGGATAATTGCGGTATACAGATTGGAATCCATGTGCATCGAAGGGAAAAAGGGAAAGAATGTCTACGGAGCACAGTGGGTGGGGATGGCGCAGGAGGGGCTTCTTCACAATAAACCCTATCAGGTGATTCTCAATTCTGCCGTTCATCTCCCGTAGGGCACGGGATAGACTGCCGGAATAAGGAAAGAAAGGAAGAGAAGGAAAAGAAAATGGGCATGATTCATTTTATTGACATTATGATAAAGAAAATCAGAGTACTTATGATGGATGAAGAAGTTTTTTACATTGGAGGAACAGATGTCCTTCCGCCGCCGTTGGAATGGGAGCAGGAGCAGAACTGTCTGACGGCATTATCCTCTGTCAGCACGGAACAGGCGACCTTTTCGCAGGAGGAGGCGAAGCAGATGCTGATTGAACATAATCTGCGGCTTGTGGTGTATCTGGCAAAAAAGTTTGAGAACACGGGAATTTGTGTGGAGGATTTGATTTCCATCGGAACCATCGGACTGATTAAGGGAATCAATACCTTTAATCCGGAAAAGAAGATTAAGCTGGCAACCTATGCGTCGCGCTGTATCGAAAATGAAATCCTTATGTATCTGCGGCGAAATAATAAGGTTAAGCTGGAAGTGTCCATTGATGAGCCACTGAATGTGGACTGGGACGGAAATGAGCTTTTGCTGTCGGACATTCTTGGGACGGATGAGGATATCATCTACCGGGATATGGAGACGGAGGCAGAAATCCATCTGCTCAAGGAAGCGGTAGAGAAACTGCAGCCCAGAGAAAAAGAAATTATCTGTCTGCGTTACGGAATCGGGACAAAGGATGGGGAAGAAATGACACAGAAGGAAGTGGCGGACCGGATGGGAATCTCCCAGTCTTACATATCGCGACTGGAAAAAAAGATTATGGTCCGTCTGAAAAGAGAAATACAGAAAAATTAGCTGTCCTTTTCGAAAAAATATGGTATAATATACATATAAAAAATATTTTTGTTGATTTGCTTTGTGCAAAAAGACTAATTGTGACAGGACATCATGGAGAAGGGGTGATTGTATGGTACTAGAATTTTTAGGCGCGGATCGTGAGGTAACAGGCAGTTGTCATTATGTGTCGTTCGCTGATAAGCATTTTCTGGTGGACTGTGGTATGGAGCAGGGACCGGATCTGTATGTCAATCAGGAGATTCCGGTGAATCCGGCAACGATTGATTATGTGTTTGTGACACATGCACATATCGACCATTCCGGACTGCTTCCGCTTTTATATAATCATGGATTCCGGGGGCAGGTTTTTGCCACAAAGGCAACCTGTGAACTCTGTAATATCATGCTCAAGGATTCTGCACACATTCAGGAATTTGAAGCAGAGTGGAAGAACCGTAAAGCGCGTCGTGCAGGACGTCCGGAAGTGACGCCGCTGTATAATTTGGAAGATGCACAGGGAGTGCTGGAACATTTTGCAGCCTGTGATTATAATTCCAAGATCAATATATGCGAAGGACTTACCGTCCGGTTTATTGATGCAGGGCATCTGCTGGGCTCGGCTTCCATTGAAATCTGGGTGACAGAGGAAGGGGAGACGAGAAAGCTTGTCTTTTCCGGAGATATCGGAAACGGGAACCGTCCTCTGATTAAGAATCCGGAGTATATTAAGGAAGCGGATTATGTCATTATGGAATCCACCTATGGAAACCGGCAGCACGATACACCGCCGGATTATGCCGTAGAGTTGGCAAAGGTAATCAATGCAACCTTTACGAGAGGAGGCAATCTTGTGATTCCGGCATTCTCTGTCGGCAGAACACAGGAGATGCTTTATTACATGCGAAGGATTAAGACGGAAGGACTTCTGCCGGAATATCCGAACTTTGAAGTGTATATCGACAGTCCGCTCTCTGTGGAGGCCACCAATGTATTCCATAAGAATGTGGCGGAGTGTTTCAGTGATGAGGCGCTTGAACTGATTAAGTCCGGGGTGAATCCGATTCAGTTTCCGGGACTCAAGGTTGCGGTTACGAGCGATGAGTCTAAAATGATTAACTTTACTCAAAACTCGAAAGTGATTATTTCCGCATCCGGTATGTGTGAAGCCGGAAGAATCCGTCATCACTTAAAGCACAATCTGTGGAGAGCCGATTCGACGGTTCTGTTTGTGGGTTATCAGGTTCCGGGAACTTTGGGACACGCACTTTTAAACGGAACCAAAAAAGTGAAGCTTTTCGGAGAGGAGATAGAGGTAAAGGCAAACATTGTCAACCTGCCGGGTATCAGCGGTCATGCGGACAAAGAGCATCTGACCAGATGGATATCGGCATTTGAAACCGCGCCGAAGAAAGTATTTGTGGTTCACGGCGAGGAGAGTACCGCAGTGGAATTCGCAAAGCATGTGACAACTGATGTGGGATTTGACGCAACCGCACCGTACAGCGGGGATGCCTATGACCTGATTACCGGAGAGCAGATTGCAGAGGGAAGCCGGACTCTGGTGGAGAAGAAAGCGAAAGTATCGCGTGCCGCTTCCTCTGTATTCGACCGTCTGGTTGCAGCGGGAGAGCGCCTGGTTGCGGTTATCCGGAAGTGCCAGGGCATGGCAAACAAGGATCTGGCGAAGTTTGCAGACCAGATAAATGCACTTTGTGACAAGTGGGATCGTTAGAGTCCTTCCGTCCGCAGATATTGATACATATTTTTGAGGGCATTTTTCTCCAGACGGGAGACCTGTGCCTGTGAGATATGAATCTCATCTGCCACTTCAATCTGTGTTTTTCCTTCAAAGAAACGCAGCTTAATGATGCGCTCGTCCCGTTCGTTCAGGCGGGAGAGCGCGTCGCTTAAGGACAGATCTTCCACCCAGTGTTCTTCCATATTTTTTTTGTCGGATATCTGATCCATGACATAGAGCGTGTCACCGCCGTCCGTATAGACCGGATCAAACAGGCTTAAGGGGGTCTGGATGGCATCCAGAGCATAGACAATATCTTCTTTTGGAATCTCACAGGCACTGGAAATCTCATCGAGGGTAGGTTCATTCTGGTTTTCCCGGGAGAGACGTTCTTTTGCCTGCATGGCTTTATAGGCAATGTCCCGCAGGGAGCGCGGGATGCGGTAGCTGCTGTTGTCCCGCAGATAACGGCGGATTTCGCCGATGATCATGGGAACGGCATAGGTGGAAAATTTTACCCCTACGTTTACATCAAAGTTATCGATGGCTTTCATCAGCCCGATACATCCAATCTGGAACAGATCGTCCACATTTTCATTATGATTGTTGAAGCGTTTGATGACAGACAGAACCAGGCGGAGATTTCCTTCGATATAAGTCTGGCGTGCGGCGGCATCTCCTTCGTGAATCCGTTTAAACAAGGCTTCTTTTTCCTCATCTTTCAGAATCGGCAGCTTCGCCGTATTGACTCCACAGATTTCAACTTTATATGAAGACATGATTCCATTCCTCCCAAACATCTTGTATATCTAAAGGATGTTTCTTTTTTTGCATTTTTATTCAGATAATGCTATACTTTCATCAAAAATGATGCAGGTATGGAAAGGAGAAAGCGTATGGAAGAAAAGAAACAGAACAAACCGAATGAGGAAGAAGTAAAAAAAGAGGGACCGAAGAGCGCAGAGTGGGCAACGGAAGCCTTGGAAGAGATGGATGATTTCATTGAGTCCCAGGGAATTTATATCCGGCAGTAATCGTTGCTTTTCGTGCGGGAGTGTGTTATACTTGCACACGTCACAAATAACCGAGTGTTCGAGACCTTCCACTCGTAAAACAAAACTAAAGGAGACAAGAGAATATGAGAAACCAAAAAGTAACTTTTATTGTTCAGGCGGCTGTGATTGCAGCCTTGTATGTGGTGCTGACCTTTCTGGCAAATGCGCTGGGACTTGCATCCCACACGATTCAGGTGCGCTTTTCCGAGGCGTTGTGCATCCTGCCGGTATTTACGGCAGCGGCAATTCCGGGATTGTGGATTGGGTGTCTGATTGCGAATCTTCTGACAGGTGCCATCATCTATGATGTCATCTTCGGAAGCCTTGCGACAGGGGTTGCGGCGTTTGCAACATACAAGCTTCGAAAACACAAAGTGGCCTGTACTTTTCCACCGGTGATTGTCAATATGATTGTGGTGCCATTTGTGCTGGTCTATGCTTATGGAATCCCGCCGGTCTGTTATAAAGGTGTGAATCTGACCATTCCTTTTAACGCATTGACGGTTGGAATCGGGGAAGTTATTTCGGTTTGTATACTGGGAGGGATTTTGCTTCGCGTACTGGGCAGATACCGGGATATACTTAATTTATGATCGAAGAAGCGGTTTTTTCCGCTTCTTTTTTCATGCAATCTTAAGGAACTATTAAGAGACAGGAAGCAGAGGGTTATGGTAAAGTATAAATATGCAGTGATTTATGCAATCATCTGAGAATAAGTATGAGGAGGATGTTATGAGAAAGAGAATTGCGGCGGCAGGACTGTTGGTGATGTGCATCTTAAGTGTTCTTGCGGGATTTGGCGGACAGACCGTATATGCCGATACGACGGGAAGTCTTTCCGGAGAGGTAACCATGCTGAAGGCAGAGGAGGACAATTATGTCCTGCAGGTCAGCGTAGAGAATCAGGGAAAGGATTTTGACGGCAGTGTCCGGGTGGAACTTAATGCAAGCACCGATCAAAGTTGTGTTTTTGATACGGAAATCTCACTTCCGGCGCAGGGAAAGAAGCAGTATACGCTGACCATCCCGGAGCTGACTGTTGGCGGCACGCGGGGAACCGGAAAACTGTCTTTTCTGAATAAAAAGGGAAAGGTTATCCAGTCTGAGAATTTTCGAAATATATTCGAAGGGAAAGTGAAGGGATTCCAGGTCGGAATTTATTCGGATGCCTATGATAAGCTCAGCTACCTGGATATGGATGGAGAAAATTATATAATCGGAGACGCGGAAAAACCGATATCGCTGGTAGAACTGAATGAGAAAAACATCGTATCGGAACTGGACGGACTGTATTTCCTTGTGATGGATCAGTGTGATACGTCACTTCTTGATCAAGAAATCATACAGGCAATACAGAACTGGGTTGATCAGGGAGGATTTCTGATTATCGGCACCGGTCAGGCAGGAGAGGCAACCGTAAAGGGCTTTGACGAAGATTTTATCAACCTGCAGGTGGGCGAAATCAGTGAAAAAGGGGAAGAAAATTCCATTTCTCAGAGGATGAATCAGAACGGGGATTATTATAATCTGAAAGATAGTGGCATTGATCCTACGCAGCTTTGTGAGGCAGAGATTTTTGTTGACTGGCCGAACGGTTATGAGAGCAACAATTTCCCGGGATATGTGACATCCTACGGACAGGGAAGCATAGGCGTGGCAAAAATATTATTTTGCGAGGATGAGATGCAGAAGGCTAATGCAGAGTTCTGCAGATGCCTCTATGATGAGGTGATGTATTCTGCCGGTTCATCAGGAAATTACGCAGTATCCGCAGAATATGCATATCTGTACCCGAACGCATTTGCCACCATTGACAGGGAGCATACGGATGTGAATTTCAAGTGGCTGAAAATCCTGACTCTGGTGTATGTGGTTCTGGTGGGACCGGTTTTGTATGTGGTATTAAAGCATATGAAGAAAAGAGAAGGCTACTGGTTCGGTGTGCCGATTCTTGGAATCCTGTTTGTTGGTGCGGTGTTTATCATCGGCCAGACGCAGAATGTTCATGGGATACGGATGTACTCTGTGACTTCGGAGCCTGCTGAGGGTAAGGTGGGAGAGAAGATACACACTTACTACAGCGGATATCGTTCCGGCGTAAAGGCATGGGCAGCAGAGCTTAAAGATAATTATGATTGTGCAGGCTCGGCATTTGAGGAATACGGGACATCAGCAACCAGTCTCAGGCCGGGAGATTACCATTACCGGGTAAATTACGGAAGCGGAATACAGATTGGCATGAAGCCTCAGAAGAGCTTTGAGACAGGTTATATGTGTGCGCAGGGAACCGGTTCTGAGGAAGGCAGTATTGTAACGGAGAATCTGACGCTGATGATCAATAAGCAGGAGGGAAGCGTGACCAACCGGACCGAACACGATCTGCCGTATATGATGCTGGCATCGGATGAATATCTCATGCTTATTAAGGATGTAAAGGCGCAGGAGACCATAGATATTTCAAAGATTAAAAAGAGCAGCCGGGTGGTTTATGAGCAGCCGACAGATTATCTGGATGAATGTTATTACACTGTGACGGGGGCTTATGACAACAGACAGACCGTCACAGAGGATAAAGATCTGAGAGCGGCAGTGTTCATCGGACTTCTGGATGCAAAGAAAGAGTGTGCGCAGGGAGAAAACGACATTGTGGTATCTGCGGTTATTTCGGATTCCGAGAAAACACTTAAGGGAAAATGTTCGGAGATTGCGTACAGATGTCTCTATACCATTGCAAAACAGGAGGTTACCAATGCTGCAGATTAATCATTTATATAAAAATTATGGGAAATTTATGGCGGTTCAGGATTTGAACCTGCATATTCCGCAAGGGGACCTGTTCGGCTTTGTCGGACCAAACGGAGCAGGAAAAACCACCACCATCCGCATGGTCTGCGGACTGATGCTTCCGACTGCCGGTAACATTGTCATAAACGGGGTGGATGCACTGACCAATCCGAAGGAAATTAAGAGACAGATTGGTTATGTGCCGGATTTTTTCGGGGTGTACGATAATCTGAAGGTCAAAGAGTATATGGATTTTTACGGTTCCATGTATCGCATGAATTCAAGGGAGGTTGAGAGGATTGCGGACGATCTGCTGGAGCTTGTGAATCTGTCGGATAAGAAGGAAGTGTATGTGGATACGCTTTCAAGAGGCATGAAGCAGCGGCTTTGCGTGGCGCGTGCCCTTATTCACAATCCGGGACTTCTGGTTTTGGATGAGCCGAATTCCGGTCTGGATCCGCGTGCGCGGGTGGAGATGAAGGAGCTGCTTTTGAATCTGAAGAGCATGGGAAAAACCATTGTCATCAGTTCCCACATTTTATCGGAGCTGTCGGAGATGTGTAACAGCATCGGTATCATGAATCGGGGAAATCTGGTGATGGCAGGAACCATTGAGAATGTCATGACCAATGTGTTCGGAAATGACAAGATTATCATTTCCGTGGAGAATGAGATGGAGACAGCCGTCCGTTTTTTAAAGGAGCAGTCCGGCATAAAAGTGGAATCGGTGGGTGAGAAGGAGATTAAAATTTCTCATGAGCTTTCCAATGAAGAACTTGCCAAAATGATTGCTTATATCATCAATCAGGGAGTGGTGGTAACAGGCTTCCATAAGCAGGAAGGAAATCTGGAAAGTCTGTTTATGCAGTTGACAGGAGGAAATGAAAATGTGGATGAATCCAATCGTTAAGAAAGATGTGAAAATTCAGGCGCGGAGCATGCGAATCAGTTGGGGAGTTTTTGCATATGTGGGAATCATGGCGCTGGTTTACTTTATCGCAATGCTGATTATTCAGGAGGAATCGATATACAATTTCGACAATATCTACAGCAGGATTGTGGGACTGTACCCGGTTCTTGCCATTACCCAGATTGCGCTTCTGGGACTGATTGTACCGGTGCGCACGGCATCCGCAATATCCGGGGAGAAGGACAGACAGACTTTTGATATTATGATGACAACTGCCATGACGCCTTTTTCCGTGGTGTTTGGAAAGACGATATCGGCGGTTCTGACGGGCATGTTTTATGTGGTTGCGGGAATGCCGGTTATGGCACTTTCCTTTGTGATTGGCGGCATGTCCTGGAGCTATCTGCTGTGGTTTGTTCTGATTACACTGTTGGTATCATTTTTTGCATCCTCCGTGGGAATCTTTTGTTCTTCGGTCTGCAAGAAAACCATCTCCGCAGTGATACTGACCTATGCCATATACGGATTTTTCTTTTGCGTGACGGCACTGCCAAGTCTGTTTGCGGGCATTATGCGGGCAACTTTTACAAGCAGTATGTCGTGGTTTTATCTGATCAATCCGATTGTGTATCTGTCGGAATTCTTTGTGTGGGCAATGAGCGGAAACTCCATGGTCGGGGAATTGTTTGATGTGGGGCAGGGAACGGCCGCGTGGATGACAACGGATGCCATGCATTATGTGTGGATGACCGTATCCACGATTCTGTTTGTGGCGATATCGTTTCTGTTTCTGGTTATTGCGGCAAAGCGCATCAATCCCCTGTCTAAGCGAGGGGCAAAGAAGGCTGCAAAGAAAATTGACCGGATGGGATAGCCGGAGGAGCATATGGATGAAAAGAGATATATACAAAAACAGATAAAAGACTGCAGAAAAAAGATGAATGTTGCAGGGCTTTTGGAGCACTGCGTCTGCTGCATGGCTGTGGGAGGGCTTGCGGCAATGATATTGGAAGCCCTGTCTTTGTTTATCCCGTTCTATTATGTGCATGCAGCCGCCGGGATTTGCGTACTGGTGATGCTTGTGGCAGGAATTATTTTATCCTGCATACGGCGAAGCAGTATGAAACAGGCCGCAGGAAGGCTGGACAGCTTTGGGCTTAAGGAGCGGACATTGACAGCGTATGAGAGGCTGGAGGAAGAGGGCGAATTCGTTCTTCGCCAGCGAAAGGATGCGGCAGAGCAGCTGGCAGCGGCACAGGACAGAATCCGGATAAGAATATTGCCGGATAAGAGACATCTGCTTGCTTTTTTCCTGTCAGCAGTCTGTGCCGTCGTGCTTGCACTGATTCCGACGCAGGCAAGGAATACCGCGCAGGAGCAGCATGCCATCAGCCGTATGGCAGAGGAGAAAATTGACGAATTGGAAGAAGTTCTGGAGAAGCTGGAAGAGATTGACACGGCAGGAATGACCGAGGAGCAGAAGGCAAAGCTGGAGGAGCTTTTGGAGTCTATGGAGCTTTCGAGAGAAGAACTGCAGAAGGCGGATTCCAAAGAGAAACTTGAGAACGCAGAGCAGAAGCTGGATTATAAATATCAGCAGACGGCAGAGGGACTTGAGAACCTCGAAAAACAGTTGACCGAGGGGCAGAAAGCACAGGTGGCAGAGGCAAAAGATGCTGTTCCAAAGACTTCGGAAACTTCTCCTGAGCAACAGGTCGCATCCGGTGACGGTGGAGAAACTGGGGAGGACTCTACACAAAAGAACGGCGAAAGTGGAGACGGAAGCAATAAATCAGACGGAAATAACGGAAAAAGTGGAGATGAAAGTCAAAACGGAGACGGCTCCGGGAACGGAAGCGGTTCCGGTGACGGAAAAGGAAACGGAAATGGGAGCGGAAGCGGAAAACAGAACGGGGGCGGAAACGGACGCGGAACAGGCTCGCAGGAGACGGAGCATGATTACGTCAGTGTACCGAATAAAACCGGAGATGATGCGGCAGTCAGCGGAAAAAAGGATGATGAGAAAGATTCGGATTACTACAGAGCACAGAACGGTTTGACCTGGGAAGGAGATCACGTCAGTCTGGATTCCGTCATCGGAGAATATACGGAGGATGCTTATGAGGGAATTTCTTCAGGAAAGTATCCCAGTGGAATGGAAGATATTATCAAAGATTACTTTAAAAATTTAAATGATTAGCACAGGAAGGAAGAGAATATGGCGGATTTGGAAATGTGTCAGCAGAAAATGATAGAGTGTGAGCAGGAGATCGGAAAGGGAATTATCGGTCAGAAGGAGATTGTCAGGCAGGTGATGCTTGCGATGCTTGCAGGAGGCAATGTACTGCTTGAGGGAATGCCGGGACTGGGAAAAACCATGCTGGTCAGAACCATCAGCGAAGTGTTTTTGCTTTCCTTTAAGCGTATTCAGTTTACGCCTGACCTGATGCCGAGTGATGTGACCGGTACCAATGTGATGGTAAGGCAGGATAATCAGAGCAGCTTCCGCTTTGAGAAAGGACCGATTTTTGCAAATCTGGTGCTGGCGGATGAGATTAACCGTGCCACGCCAAAGACACAGGCAGCCCTGTTGGAGGCGATGCAGGAGCATACAGTGACGGTTGGTACGGAAAGCCACAGGCTGGAGGAACCGTTTCTGGTTCTTGCCACACAAAACCCAATAGAAAATGAGGGAACGTATCCGCTTCCGGAAGCGCAGCTTGACCGTTTTCTCTTTAAGATACTGGTGGAGTTCCCGAGCCGTGACGAGCTTAAGGAGATTGTAAACCTGACGGAGGGAAGTGCAAAGCCGCAGATACAGGGAATCATGGATGCGCAGGGGCTTCTTGCGGCCCGTGAATATGTGGCGCAGATTCCGATTGCGGATGCGGTCATGGACTACATTCTGGATCTGGTTATGGCAACCCATGAAACGAATCCTTACATTAAGGAGGGGGCAAGTCCGAGAGCGGCGCAGGCACTGATTCGGACGGCGCGAGCCAGAGCTTTTATGGAAGGACGTTATAATGTATCCTTTGAGGATGTAAAGAATGTGGCATTTCCGGTATTGCGGCACAGATTGATTTTGAATTTTGATGCCATTTCGGAAGGGATTACAGAGGATATGGTAATTGCAAAAATCATTGAGGAAAAGGAACGGAAAATCTATGCTTGATTCCAAATTTTACGATATGCTTTCCAGATTATCTCTGGTTCTGTCGCATAAAAGCAACATGAATATGTCCGGAAACCGCAAGTCCGTGCAAAAGGGTGTTTCTGCGGAATTTTCGGATTTCAGGGAGTACATGCCGGGGGATGATTTAAGGAGGCTGGACTGGAATGTCTATGCGAGACTGGACCGCATGTATATCAGGGAGTATATGGAGGAAAAGGAAGCCGTTGTGAATGTGCTGCTGGATACCAGTGCTTCCATGGATTATGGGGAGCAGAAAAAGTCCGTGCTGGCGCAGGAACTGGCGGCGGCGGTTTCTTTTCTGGCGCTGAACAATATGGATCGTCTCATATTGTATGACATGAAGGAGATGAACCGGCCTCTGGTGCAAAGCGGTGGCAAGAAGTCCTTTGCAAAAGTTCTGGACTGGCTGAATCTGCGCCGGTTTGAAGGGGAAACGGACATGTTGGAAGCGACAAGGCGTATGCCGCTTCGAGGGCAGGGAGTAACGGTTCTGATCAGTGATTTTTTGAATCCGGCACTGGTGGAAAAGGATGACAGTGGCTATGAAAAGATCCTGCAATATCTGAATTACCGCAGGCAGCGCCCGGTAGTGCTTCAGACACTTGCGTCGGAGGAACTGCATATCCTTATGGACGGAACGCGCAACCTGATTGACATGGAGACGGGGCAGAAGCTTCGCGTGACCATGGATGCGGAGGCGGTACGCAGTTATGAGGAAGAACTGCAAAGCCTGTTGGAGCGTATGAAAAAGGGCTGTGTCAAAGCCCGGGGATTTTATGCAGTCTGTGACACTGCAAGGGACAGGGAGAAACTGATTTTTGAAGATTTAAGGGAGTTATATGATATTTGAAAGCTTATGGCCGCTTGCTTTTCTGCTGGCGGTTCCAATTGTAATCATTCTATATTTGCTGGTACCAAAGGGAAAGGATACGAAGGTATCTTCCAATATTTTGTGGGAAAAATTGTTCAAAAACAGGCAGTCTAAGACTTTTCTAGAGAAATTCATTCACAATCTTCTGATGTATCTTCAGATAGTAATACTGCTCCTTCTGATACTTTCCCTGATGTCTCCGTATATCCGCAGGCAGGGAAACAGCGGCGGAAATACGGTTCTTGTGCTTGATACCAGCGGCAGTATGCAGCATAAGAATTCGGATGGAACCATGCGGATTGAGCAGGCCGTAAAAGAGGCAAAGAATTATATTGAAGCTTCCGAAGGAGCACATTTTTCCATAGTGACAACGGATGGCTGCGGAACCACTCCGGTGTCTGTCAATGTTTCCGATAAGACGGAACTGTACCGGGAGCTGAAACAGATCAGTTGTACGGATACGGAAGGCAAACTGTCCGATGCGGTGGGAACCGTGGAGACACTCTGCGGAGACGGGGAGCAGAAGAAGGCAAGTAATGTGCTTGTCTTTACGGACGGAACCGGTGCCCGGTATGCAGAAGATTTTACAAAGCTTTTGTCTGCGGAAATTCGTGTGATGGGAGAACCGGTATCGAATGTTGCGGGAACCTTTCTTTCCTGTGCGAAGGAAAAGGACGGTTATACGGCGGCAGCCGGACTGGTCAATTACAGTGATCATACAGCAGAGCTGGAACTCAGTCTCTATGAAGGGGATAAGCTTCTTGCGGTTCGTAAACTTTCTTTAGAGGCACAAGAGAATAGCACCTGTCTGTTTGAGAAAATTGACTGGAAGGGAGAGCCTCTTCGCACGGAAATATCCTCTGTTCATTTTGCAGACAGTACAGAAGGGGATTCTCTGGATGCGGATAATGTCTGCTATGCGCTGGCGGATACGGCAGAGGCTGTGGATGCCGTTCTGGTGGGAAACGGAAATACTTATATCGAGAAAGCCTATCAGGCGGTTACCGGGCAGAATCTTACTAAGGCGAAAGAAGAGAGCACGCTGGATGTAAAGAAGGACACCATCCGTATCTATGATGCGGATACGGCGGAAAAGAAAAACGATACGGCGAGCCATATGGTATTTTTCGATAAGGCCGGTGCCGGTCAGCAGGTGAAGAATGTCAGTCTGTCGGTGTCCGATACGGAGCTTACGGCAGGCATTACAAACTTTGCGGTGGGTGTGAACAAGACTTATGTCTATGACCTGCCGGAGTGGGCAACCGGATTTTTGTGGAATGGCGAGGACTGTGCCGGTTACTATGGTGAGCATGACGGAATCCGGCAGGTGGTCATAGGCTTTGACATCCGGGAATCGGATTTTGCCCTCCAGCCGGAATTCCCGGTGTTTATGGCAAATGCGCTGGGATTTCTGGGAGACAGTTCCCTGCTTGCACAGAATGTATATGAGGCGGGAGAAAAAGTGCTGTTTCATCCGCAGAATGAGGTGGACACCGATACCATCGAGGCACCTACGGAGCATGCAGGAATTTTTACTGTGGAAGCAGGAGAGATCAAGGAGCATTATGTGGTGCGTTTTGCGGCTTCCACACAGTCGGACGGAAGAATTACGGCAGAACAGGTTTCCGGAACATCATCTTATCAGGGGCAGCTTGTGCGAAAACAGCTTCGGAATGTTTTATTGATTCTGGCATTGATTCTGATGATTCTGGAGTGGATTCTGTATGTAAGACAGCAGAGAAAGACAAAAAAATTCTATTTTGCGGTGCGGGTAATCAGCCTGCTTCTTGTGGTGCTTGCTGTGCTTGGGGTATCCGTTCGCAAATCGGGTGCTGCAAATACCACGATTTTTCTGGTTGATATCTCCAACAGTAACGAACAGAATCTGGAGGCCATGGATGATTATCTGTCGGAAAAAATCAGTAAGATGCCGGATAAGAACCAGTACGGAATTGTGACCTTTGGAAACAACTCTCTGGTGGAGCAGTTTCTGACTAAGGAGAGGGGCTTTTCCGGGATTATGTCTGTTCCGGATAAGACGGCAACCAATCTGGAGGCAGCAGTGTCAAGAGGACTTTCCATGATACCGGAGGATACGTCGGGACGGCTTGTCATCCTGACCGACGGCAAGGAGACCAAGGGAGATCTGGAGAGTACGGCATCGGTACTGAAATCGCGACAGGTAGAGCTTCTGTCGGTGGTTTATGAGACCACGCAGGGAAAAGATGCATACATGGAACAGGTTGAGATGCCGGCTTATCTGTATGCCGGGGATGCGTATTCCATGACAGTGACGGTTGTGAGCAATTATGATACGGATGCAGCGATTGAAGTAATCAAGGGAAAAAGTAAGAAAACAAAGACAAAGGTACATCTGAACAAAGGAACCAACCGGTTTGTCCTGAAACAGAAGGTGACAGCAGATACGGCAGAGAGTCTTAAGGTGAGTGTGGTTGCCGCAGGCGATACCTGTGAAGAGAACAACAGCTACAGTGCCTATGCGGTAATCAACACCGTGCCGCGAGTGCTTGTGATATCCGGTATGAAGGAGGACAGCACACAGTTTTCCAATCTGCTCAAGACGGCAGGCTGTAATTATCATGTGGTCTCCGCAATCAATGCGCCGCAAAGTCTGGAAGAGATGTTGGCTTATAAGAGCATTGTTTTGGAGAATGTATACCGGGATGATCTGCCGGAAGGATTTTTGAACAGCATTGACACTTATGTCAAAGATTACGGCTGCGGTCTGGTCTGCTGCGGCGGGGAGGAAAGCTATGCATTGGGCGGATACCGGGATACGGAGCTGGAAAAGATTCTGCCGGTGGATATGGAGCCGCGCGGTATGAACGAGCAGCCTTCCCTTGCCATGGTTATGGTGATTGACCGCTCCGGAAGTATGAGTGATATTGCAGACGCCGCAGGAGGTGCGACCAATCTGGATCTGGCAATTACGGCGGCAAAAGAGGCAGTGGATGCGCTTCGGGACAAAGATTATGTGGGAGTGCTCACCTTTGACGATGTGTATAAGTGGCAGCTTCCGATTACGGAGGCGGCGGATAAGGAGCATATTCATGAAGTGATTGAGGCCATTCCGGAGGGAGGCGGCACCACGATTAAGCCGGCGCTTAAGGAGGCACTCAAGTGTATTCAGGAGAGTGATGCTTCCGTGAAACATGTGGTACTTCTTACGGACGGACAGGGAGAGACTTCCTATTTTGATGATGCGATTGCTGCTTATCAGGAGGAGGGTGTCACCCTTTCCACGGTTGCTGTGGGAACGGGGGCGGATACGAACCTTTTAGAGCGGCTTGCGGAGAACTGTGACGGCAGATATTATTATTCGGACATCTCTACGGATATTCCGAAGATCTTTGCCCAGGAGGTTTATTTAAGCGGTGAAACTTATCTGCAGAACGGAACATTTTCTCTGGCAGCAAACAATTCCCATGCGATTACGAAAGGGCTGTATGAGGACGGCTGGCCGAAAATTCTTGGATATGTCAGTGCAACGCCGAAAGCGTCAGCGAATGTGCTGATTGCAGAGTCGGAGAAGAAGAATCCGATTTTGTCCGTGATGCAGTACGGACTGGGACATACGGTGGCATGGAACACGGATGTAACCAACCGGTGGAGCAGCAGTCTGGCAGGTTATGACGATTATGTCCAGCTCTGGAAGCGCATCATGGATTACAGCGCCGGAAATACAGGACCGGGTGAAGATTCCCTGGATGTGACAACCGTGCACGGAAGCACACAGATTTTGTACAGAGCTTCGGATTATGCGGAGAATACTTCCGTGGAGGCGGTCTATACCGATCCGGAGGGAAACACGAAGACACAGAAGCTGCAGGCAACGGCGCCGGGAGTGTTTGAGACTTCTCTGGATACGGACATCACCGGAATCTATAATCTGAGTGTTCGGAGGATGAACGGGGAGGAGACGGAGAATGCCATAACGACAGCGGCGGTTGTGCAGTATTCGGATGAGTATAAATTTGCGCTGACCGGTGAGAAATTCTGTGCCTTTGTCAAAAAGTACGGAAAACTGATCAGGCCGGATGACAATTTCTGGAAGAGCCGAAAGACTTCTGCAAGAGGAAAATACAACCTGACAAGACTTCTTCTCATTCTTGCAATTATCTGGTTTGTCATGGATATTGCCATGCGCAGGTTCTGCTTTGTGCCGCAGGATACAAGGCTGTATCAGTATTTCAGGGGACGCTTTACGAACCGCCGGAAAAAGCATATAATGGCAGAGGAGAAAGCAGAGCCGGAAGAGAAAAAGGTACAGAAAGAGCAGGCACCCGTAAAAGCAAAGAAACGCAGGGATACGCAGAAAAAGAAGGAACAGCCGACACTGGATACCTCGGCACTGCTGAACAAGAAAAATCAGAGAAATCAATAGGAGATCAGAGATGCAGTCAGAAAGAGATTTGGCAAACAGCCTGCGGAGTATCGACCACAAAGGGTATCCGCAGTACAAGTCCTTAAAGGGATGTTATCAGTTTACAGGATTTCGGTTGTCCATCGATCATGTACAGGGAGATCCGTTTGCGGCGCCGTCATGTGTCAGTATATTTGTGGAACAGAAGGATTCCGGTTTCCCGGAATTCTGCAGAAAGGATGAGCTGACACGCACGGCACTGGCAGATTTTTTGACACGCAGGTTTGAGGAGCAGGTGAATCATTATACTTTTCGGGCAAAGGGTTCCGGAAAAAGCGGATTGATTTCGGTGACACACTGTAAGCAGGAGGTGCTGAAGCGCACAGCCTGTGAAGTTAGTCCAAAGGGGATTACCGTGCGGTTTGCCGTCGGATTTCCGGCAAATGGAAGAACCATCAATGCGCGGGAACTGGAGAAAATCCTGTTTGAGTATCTTCCGGAATGTGTCCGCAGGTCGTTATATTATAAGAATCTGGATGCAGAGGCATTAAGACTTGCCATTGAGCTGGCAGAGGATCAGCAGGCAATCCGTGAGGCACTGAGAGAGCATGGACTGGTTGCTTTTGTGGCGGATGGAGCGATTCTTCCGCGGGAGAGCGGAATTTCTTCAAAGCCCATGAAAGGTTCCGTACCTTTTTCTTCGCCGGAATCCATGCGGATTACCTTAAAACTTCCGCACCGCGGAGAGATGACCGGAATGGGAATTCCGGAGGGAATCACCTTAATTGTCGGTGGTGGCTATCATGGAAAATCCACACTTCTTAATGCTTTGGAATTAGGTGTATACAATCACATTGCAGGAGACGGACGAGAGTATGTAATAACGGATGATACGGCGTTAAAGCTTCGCTCCGAGGACGGAAGATTTATTAAGGATGTGGATATTTCCATGTTTATCAATGACCTTCCGAATAAGAAGGATACCCACAGCTTTTCGACGGAGGATGCAAGCGGAAGTACTTCGCAGGCGGCAGGAATCGTGGAGGGAATGGAGGCAAAGAGCCGTGTATTTCTTCTGGACGAGGATACATCCGCAACAAATTTTATGGTGCGGGATGCGTTTATGCAGAAGGTGGTAAGTCCGGATAAGGAGCCGATTACACCATTTCTGGCGCGCGCCGGGGAGCTGTATCGGGAAGCCGGGATTTCCACCATTCTTGTGGCTGGAAGCTCCGGAGCCTTTTTCCATATTGCGGACACGATTCTTCAGATGGACAGTTACAGACCGGTTGATATTACAGAGAAGGCGAAAGCCTTGTGTGCGCAGTTTCCGATTTCCGATGAGAAACCGGCTGCATTTGCATTTCCAAAGAGCTGTCGCATCATGACAAAGGATAAGAACGGTGCAACCCGCCGGAGGGATTATCGGACAGGAGCGGTCCGGCAGGGCGAGCCGGAGCGCCTTAAGGTAAAGGTACAGGGAAAGGATGGTTTTTCCATCGGAAAGCAGACCGTGGATCTTCGTTATATTGAACAGCTTGTGGACAGTGAGCAGACGGCTGCGCTTGGACTTTTGCTTAAGTATGCCGTGGAGCATCTGGTTGATGGAAAGAAGACGCTTTCGGAGATTGCAGAGTATCTTGGAAAGCAGCTTGAAGAAAAGGGACTTTCCTTTTTTGCAGAGGGAAATTATATTCCGGGGGGCTATGCAATCCCTCGTATACAGGAAATTTATTCCTGTTTTAACAGATATCGGAGAGCTTAATTAGGGAGTTGCTGCCAATTGCGGCAGCCTCCTTTTTTTCTTTGTCATAATCTGCTATGATTTCCGCATGCTACATTCTGGTGGGTAATAAAGCAGAAAGGATAATCATATTATGAACAAAGAAACATTTAAGCCGTATATTCCGGCGGAAAAAGTGACACCGGAGCTGACCCTGACCTCGATTCTGATGGGGATTCTGCTGGCGGTGGTGTTCGGTGCGGCAAATGCATATCTGGGATTGCGCGTCGGCATGACGGTTTCCGCGTCGATTCCGGCGGCGGTTATTTCCATGGGGGCGATTCGCGTTATCATGAAAAAGGATTCCCTGTTGGAGAGCAATATGGTACAGACTATCGGTTCGGCGGGAGAATCCCTTGCGGCGGGAGCCATCTTTACCTTGCCGGTTCTGTTTCTGTGGGCAGGAGAGGGAAGGATGGAAAATCCGGGAATCGTAGAAATCTCCTTGATTGCAGGCTGTGCGGGTTTGCTTGGTGTTCTTTTCATGGTTCCTCTTCGTAACGCTCTGATTGTGCGGGAACACGGCGTGCTTCCTTATCCGGAAGGAACAGCCTGCGCGGAGGTCCTGCTGGCGGGAGAAGAACGGGGTGTCAGTGCAAAGCTGGTATTTGCCGGTATGGGAATTGCCGCGGCAGGTAAGTTTTTGGTGGATGGCTTAAAGGCGGTGCCGGGAGTTATTACGGCAAAATTTGACATGCTTAAGACAGAGTTTTCCACGGAAGTGTATCCGGCATTGATTGGTGTGGGTTACATCTGTGGACCGAAAATATCTGTCAAGATGCTGGCAGGAGGGGTTCTCGGCTGGTTTGTACTGATTCCGGCAATTGTCACCTTCGGAAGCGGCAGCGTGATTTATCCGGGTACAGAAACCATAGGAGCCATATATGAGACCGGCGGGGCATCCGCAATCTGGTCCTCCTACATCCGCTATATCGGAGCCGGAGCGGTGGCAGCCGCCGGAATCATCAGTCTTGTCAAATCGCTGCCGCTGATTATCACAACGTTTCGGGATACGGTAAAATCCATGGGAAAGAGAAGCACAGGTGAGATTGCGCGTACAGGCAGGGATATGGATATGCGTCTGGTGGTTGCCCTGATTCTTCTTCTGGTTCTTTTAATCTGGCTTCTTCCGGTGATTCCGGTGTCTTTATTTGGCGCTTTTCTGGTGGTTGTATTCGGGTTCCTCTTTGCTACGGTTTCCTCGCGGATGGTAGGACTTGTGGGAAGCAGTAACAATCCGGTATCCGGAATGGCAATCGCCACTCTTCTCATTGCAACTCTTTGTCTGAAGGGAACCGGAGATACCGGTATTCATGGGATGAAAGGAGCGATTGCAATCGGTTCCATTATCTGCATTATTGCAGGTATGGCGGGAGATACATCACAGGACTTGAAAACCGGTTATATCCTTGGGGCAACTCCGCAAAAGCAGCAAATTGGGGAAATTATCGGAACCGTCAGTGCGGCACTGACCATCGGAGGGGTGCTTTATCTGTTGAGCAGCGCGTGGAATTTTGGCACGACAGAGCTCCCGGCTCCCCAGGCCACATTGATGAAGATGATTGTGGAGGGAGTCATGGACGGAAATCTTCCGTGGATACTGGTATTCCTTGGGGTATTTCTTGCGGTAGTTGTGGAGCTGGTGGGGGTGTCGGCGCTTCCGGTTGCCATTGGTCTGTATCTGCCGCTGGAGCTGTCTGCCTGCATCATGATAGGCGGATTGATTCGCCTGTATGTGGACAGGAAGAAACAAAAAGAGATGGTCAACAGGGGAATTCTGTTCTGCTCCGGGATGATTGCGGGAGAAGGACTGGTGGGAATTCTTCTTGCGCTGTTGGCGGTGGCAAATCTCAGCGGTTTTTTGGATATCTCAGGAATCGTCCATACAGGAACAGTTGGCGGAATTGTGCTTCTTGCTGGAATCACACTTCTGGTGGTAGTGGCATCCGTATGCATAAAAAAGGAGAAGGAAAATTGAAAAAGAAGAAAACAAGCGAAAATTATCTGGATCTGATTCCCGGCAGAAGGGAAACTCTGGACTGGGAAACGGATGCGGAGGATAAGATTACGCTGTTGCAGGAGAATAAAGGCATTTTTCATACGATTGCCAGGAAAATTTTCCACAGACCGAGGATATCAAGAATTCATCTGGATGAGATGGGAAACTATATTTGGCCGCTTTTGGATGGTAAAAGGGATGTCTATGAGATTGGACAGCTTGTAAAGAAGAGGTTTGGAGACAAAGCAGAGCCGCTCTATGAGCGGCTCATCACTTATCTGGAATTATTAAAAGAATACGGCTTTATTGAGCTTCGGACGAAGGGTTAGGGGCAGACGCGCAGAGCACGCTGTGGATAATCATGCGCTGGGTATGTCCGCTTCCGGTGCAGGTGGACAGGGTGAGGAAACTGTCCTTTGTGGTTGGAATGATTCCGGTATCGTATTCTGCGCAGGAGAGCGAATAGTCGATAAATGCCTGTTTCTTTTTCTCCGAGTGAATTCCCACATCATAACTGATGCCGTCCGGATCGCCCCGGAAAGCGGAGTAGATCTCATAGACGCTTACGGTCTCAGGCGTACAGATGTAGATATACGGATTTTTCTCCCAGTTCTCCTTTGACTGGTAGGTTTTGAGCGCAGAGAACATGGTCTGGTTTAAGAGGCGGTGTCCGTACAGGATGGTGTTGAATTCTTCAAAAGGAGCATCCACGCGGTAGTCAGCGAAGATGGCACCGATACGGCTTGCCTCTTTATTGCTGGTGTGCTCCAGATAGTACTGGTTGTCTGCATGCTGGCAGACCGGATAGGAGATATTGGTGCCGGGAATGACGATCCAGGCGATAATCTCATCATTGGCCTTTGTCAGCGCGTCAAAGTCACAGTCTGCAAAACAGGACAGGGCATCTTCCAGAAGCGGATCCGGTTTGGTCCCGGAAGGAAGACCGGCTGCCGCAGAAGGGGATATGCCGGAAAGCTGTTCAATTTTCTGATTGGAGGAATCTCCAAGCAGATAATCCTTTGCCTGGAGGCCGATCTGGAGAAGGCTGAAGACCAGAAGGCAGATGCAGGCTGTGATAAAAATGGTTCTTGGGGTTATTTTCTTTTTCATATGGACTCCTTTGGTGACGATTTGGAACAGTCACCTGTTTTTTTGACACTTTAAACCTATTATATATGCAAATGGAGGTGTTATGCAAGAACTGAACCATACCATGTTATACGAAATAACATGAAAGACTACGAAACAACACGAAATAATGAAAAAGCTAACTTGAAAAAGTAAATTCCAGTGCAGAGGTAAATTCCACACCCCTTTAAATTTTTGCAGAAAATCAATGCATGT
>JAQXZD010000022.1 GCA_029227035.1 Lachnospiraceae bacterium | reverse complement strand
TCACTACAGATTTCGTTAACAGGCTGCCAAAATACCTGCAGGTATCGTTGGGTTACACATCGGCAGTCGCTTAAAGTGTATTCAATCGTCAAAAATATAAAGTTTTCAAGGAGCGAAGCCCGTTTTCAGTATGGGAAGTTTGAATAATAATTAATCTATCATCATCAGTATCCGTTATCCTTCCATCTGGTGCATCAAATAATGCCACCAATTCACTAAATGACTTTGCTTCCATCTCGACATATGAATACTTATTCCCTACTTTTGCAGACTCATGCGCATCTGAGCAATTAATAAATGCTGGCATTTTCTCTCTTTTATATTCTGGATTCGAAGAAAACATTCTTATAATGTTTTCTTTTTGACTGTCAGAATTTATGGAGAAGGATGTGATTACATCACTTTTCATAACCGATGATCTATAATGTCCATCCATTTCGGCATATATTCCATTTTTACTGTCAATATGAGGTGCTGAGACTATTAGTCCCTTTAATTTTGGATTTTTAAGAAAATTTACGATGTCTACATCAATAGCATTATCATTATCACTTCCTCTTTTTTCTTTTGAATATCCAGTATCATCAAGAATGTCCGACAGTTTATCTACGTCATTATGATTTCCTATTACAAGTATATGTATGCCTGGATTTAAGGTTATCTCTACTCCTGGGAGTATCAATAGATTCTCAAACAAATTCCTTTTTGCAACCATATCATCATACTCTTCTTTCATTCTATATGATTCATTCTGATACTGTTCTAAAAACTCTATCTTTTTCAGAACATCCTCTTTAAGTTGCACTAGTCGTTCGTAACCTGCAACTGTGTTATGATCCGTTATGGCGAGTATTTCGATTCCTTGATTACTTGCGGCGCTTAAAATTTCAAAATATTCATCATCCGTCTTTGGTCCTAAATAACATTTAGAAGCCGGTGTGTGGACATGTAAGTCCATCTTATACTTTTTCATTTGTAACCCCTCACCTAATTATTCAACTATTCTAGCTAATTCAAATTCCATCCACTTAATCAAGCCAACAATCAACGCATTTTCCATCATAAATCTACATTTATTTAATGGCATTTCAACAATATCTTATCCTCCTATTCTATTTTTTGCCAGTTCATTCTGGAATTTTGCATAGTTAACTTCCAGTTCCTTATTATACCATACTATCTCCGTTCTAATCCAGTCTATTACTTTAGGTCAAGTCCATCCTTAAAAGCATTACCAACCTTCTGACTGCATTCCACGTATGCATGACTTACCGGATCATATGCAATCGGACGGAGCTTGGAAATATCGATCCCGCCATCCGTGAGAATCCTCTCGTCCGCGCTGACATTGATAATATCCGCAAACAAATGACCGCTTTCTTCATCATAGCTTGTCATTCTGCACTCGATTGTCATCGGAAGTTCATTGATAACCGGTGCATTTACAAACTCTGCTTTACTGGTTGTAAAGCCAGCCTTCTCCATCTTATCCGGTGTATCTTTACCGGATACAAGACCGACATAATCGCAGGCAACAATGTGTTCCATGTCCGCCATACTTACTGTAAATTCCGGATTCTTCTTAAGATTCTCAGTTGTCTTATGATTTTTCCCCATACAAATACAAATCTCTGTATCACCGCTAACGCCATCCCAGGCTGCATTCATTGCGTTTGCTTTGCCGTTTTCATCATATGTTGCAATGATAAATACCGGCATCGGATATACCCATGGTTTTGCTCCAAAATTTTTTCTCATAATAAATTTTCCTCCCTATATAATCTGTCTACTTCTGTTTCGTATACTTTTTCCGTATTTTCATCAAAAAGTACCCATTCCACCAAATCAAATTTCCCTTCATTTTCATCCAGAAATCGTGCAACTGTATGTACTGCAATCTTTGCAGCCAGTTCAACCGGAAAATGATATATACCTGTCGAAATTGACGGAAAAGCAATTGTTCTTATTCCATTATCCATAGCTACACGCATGGAATTATAATAACAGTTTGCAAGCAGTTCCTCTTCGTTTTTCTTTCCGCCATTCCAAATTGGACCAACTGTATGTATCACATAATCACAGGGCAATTTATATGCTTTTGTAATCTTTGCCTGTCCCGTTTCACATCCGTGAAGAGTCCGGCACTCTGCCAAAAGTTCCGATCCTGCTGCACGATGAATGGCTCCGTCCACACCACCACCGCCAAGTAGTGATGAATTTGCAGCATTTACAATAGCTTGTACATCTTGAATTTTTGTGATATCTCCTCTTACTGTTTTGATTAAATTCATGTTAATATTCCTTTGCAATTTCTCCCTCTATACCATACATTGCCTTGAACTTCTCAAGATCTGCCGAGTTTCTAAAGCAGCGTAACACAGATTAATATACTTATCAAAATAAATTATAATTCTGCTTATATCTGTTTCATGACTACTGATATCGTACCAGTTGAAGCTGCACAAATCAAATCCGGCATATAGTTCAAATGAAGCCATTTTATGGCTGTTCTGTGATTCCTGACATGGCTATTTTTTCCGGGGTAATTGGAAGCTCCCGCTGCCATACGCCGGTCGCACGGTAGATAGCATGAGCAATCGCCGGAGCCGGGGTATTGATGACAATCTCGCCGATGGATTTGGCGCCGAACGGTCCGGTCGGTTCATAGCTATGTTCAAATTCTACCTGAAGCTGTCCCATCTCAAGGCGGGTTGGAATTTTGTACTGCATGAACGAAGACTCAATTGGGCGTCCGTTGGAATCATAATTGACATTTTCCATCAGTGTCATGCCGATTCCCTGGACAATACCGCCCTCGGCCTGAATCCGTGCAAGTGCAGGATTAATCGGAATGCCACAATCCACAACCGCTTTGTAATCAAGAATCGTTACCTGACCGGTCAGCTTGTCCAATTCAATTTCGACCATACCGACCATATAAGGCGGTGGCGATACCGGGGATGCATGCGTGGCAGTTACTTCTGCCGCATGGGTATTACACACTTGTGCCTTATAGGAAATGTCGGAAAGGCTGACACTCTGCTCAGAATCAATGCGTCGCACCTGTGAGCCCTCGAAAATTACATCCTGCGGATCACATTCCATCATATCCGCGGCAATGGCACAAATATTTTTTTTCAGTTCGGCGCACGCTTTTTCTACTGCTTTACCGGTGATGTAAGTGGTGGAGGAGGCATAGGATCCGGAATCATAAGGAGACACATCCGTATCTGCGCCAAACACGGCAACATCATCCACATCACAGTCCATATATTCGGCTACCATCTGGGCAAGAATCGTATCACATCCTGTACCCATATCCGCTACACCGATAATCAGATTGTAGGTACCGTCATCGCTGAGTTTTATGGTAGCGGAACCGGTGTCGATATTGGAGATACCGGATCCCTGCATAGCCATGGCTACACCTGCGCAACGTACTTTTCCGTTTCCCATATCGCGAACAGGGTATTTTTCATCCCAGTGGAAAATTTCGCGGCAGCGTTCCATACACTTATCAAGTGCACAGGCATTGGCAGTTTCGCCGTAATAAGCAGGCATGGTCATACCTTCCTTGACCATATTTTGATCGCGGAGTCTTGTCGGATCCATGCCAAGGCGTTCCGCCAGTTCGTTGACGGCTGACTCCAGTGCAAAAATACCCTGGGTAGCGCCGTATCCGCGGTAAGCTCCGGCTGGTTGCAGGTTGGTATAGACCACATCATAGCTGAATTTGTATGCTTCCAGACTTCCACTGTAGAGCGGAATTGATTTATGTCCGGAAAGTCCTACTGTTGTAGGACCGTGTTCTCCATAAGCACCGGTGTTGGAGAGGGTGTACAAATCCAGCGCGCGGATTCGTCCATCTTTGTCCGCGCCCATTCGGACACGGACTTCCATCTCATGACGAGGGGAACCAGCAATCTGGCATTCCTCGCGGGTATAAATCAGTTTTGCCGGGCGTCCGGTTTTCAATGTAACAAAAGCCGGATATACTTCGCAGACCGCTGTCTGTTTTGCACCGAATCCCCCTCCGATTCGTGGTTTTTCCACACGAATCCGGCTTTTTGGGATACCAAGTGCACGGGATAATATGCGGCGTACATGGAAGACAATCTGAGTCGAAGATATGACGTGAAGTCTGCCATAGCGGTCCATCGTTGTATAGGTGCGGAAGGTTTCCATCATCGCCTGTTGGAAAGCTTTTGTGTGATAGGTGTGATCAATGACGATATCACAGTCAGCCATAACTGTGTCCACATCCCCTTGTCCGTTGACTTCGCTTGCCACCAGATTATGGTGATTGTCACCGCCTACCGGACATGGCGGGAACCAGTCTTCCTCCGGGTGAACCAGTATTTTATTGTCTTTTGCCGTATGAAAATCAAGCACCGGCTCGAGAATTTCATATTTTACTTTGATCAGCCGCATAGCCTTAAGTGCAGCCTTCTCCGTTTCGGCGGCAATAATTGCCACCGGATCACCGGAAAAACGTACATGGCGATCCAGAATCAGGCGGTCATAAGGGGATGGCTCTGGGTAGGTTTGTCCGGCAATGGCAAAGCGGTTCGTCGGGACATCTTCCCAGGTGTAGATATCCACAACACCGGGAACTTTTAATGCAGCTGTTTTATTAACTTCCTGTACGATTGCATTCGGATGCGGGCTGCGCAGCAGCTTTACCACAAGCGCATCTTTCGGGGTAATATCATCCACATAATTCGGTTTTCCAAGCAGCAGCTGCATGGAATCTTTTTTTCGTACGGAATGGTTGATTGATTTATAATCTTTATTCTCCATGAGTGCCTCCATTCTTGTTGCGACTGTCCAGAAAATTGCGGATGCCGCGAAGCTGTCCGTCGTAGCCGGAGCAGCGGCACAGATTTCCGGCAAGATATGCGCGAATTTCATCGTCTGTCGGGTCCGGATTTTCGCGCAAAAGCGCAATGGTATTCATAACAAAACCTGGGTTACAGAAACCACACTGATCAGCCCCCTGATCGGCAATGAATCCGACAAATTCGGAAGCTTCTTCCTGCAGTCCTTCCAGGGTAGTGATGTTGTGACCGTCTGCTCTTGCTGCCAGCATAGAACAGGAAAGGATTGGCACATCGTCCATCAGGACAGTGCACAGACCGCAATTTGAAGTTTCGCAGCCTCTTTTTACGCTGTAACAACCGTGTGAACGAAGAAAATCGATGAGAAGTGTATCTGCATCAATCAGGTCGGTTACGGATTTTCCGTTTAATATTATTTTAATTTCCATGCGTCATTTCCTCCAGCTCCAGTAAAGCACGATTTGTAAGAACCCGTATCAGATGGGTGCGATATGCGGCACTTCCGCGAACATTGCTTCCAACTTTAATATTCTCTGCTGCAAAATCAGCAAAGGAGGAAGCAGTTTGTTGATTGATACCACCGGATAAAATTCCTTGTATATCTTCCAGTAAAACGGCTCTCTCCGGACGCGCGCCGATGACTGTGTGGTATGCGCCGTCAAAACAGGATGTCGCACAGGTGAGTACCGGAAAATCCGTGCGGGTATTTCGCATAGAAAGATAGGTAAAAGTGCCAGGATGCTTTTTTACAATAATGCGGACTAAAACATCGCGATCCCGATTTATGGAAGCAAATTCACGTAATGGCACGATGCCTCCTTTGTATAATTCCACATAAGTATCCATAGCAAGAAAAACCGTAAGTACATCGGAAAAACCAAAACGGCCAAATATGCTTCCTCCTATGGTAGCCATATTGCGGAACTGAACGCCGACGATATCCTGCAAAGCTTTTGCAACAGCACCCTGTGTATAGGCATTTAAGCCCTCGTGAAGTTCCAGCTGCCTTAAAGAAACCATGGCACCAATAGAAAATGAGTCATCTGTTTCTTCCAGTGTATCCAATCCAAGATCACACAGATCGATTGCAGTCGAAACAAGTCCGTTTGTCATTTTCAACCATAACATGCCACCGATGATGCGATTGCTTTTTTTCTGATTTAACATATAGGCTTCTTCGAGACTCTGAGGCCTAATGTAATTTTGTATGGTCATCATAAAAAAATGTCTCCTCTATTATTATGTAAATAAAATCAAAACAAATATAGCACAGAAGACTTGATTTTAAAAGGTTTCGTTGCTATAATCCCGTTATAGTTTTAAAAGAATAACGAGATGGAGAACAAAAGAAATGAAACGAATGTTAGCACTATTTTTAGCAATTGTACTCTCACTGTCAGTGACAGCTTGCGGACAGAGTAACACCAAACCACAGCAGGAAAGTGTCACGGAAACACAACAGGAAAGTACCGCCTTACCGGAACAGGAAACGGAAGCGGCTGTATTTCCGGTTACGGTAACAGATCAGGCTGGACGGACGGTGACGATTGAAAAGGAACCGAAAAAAATTGTCAGCGGATATTACATCTCTACCAGTCTTTTGATTGCATTGGGTCAGAAAGAGAAATTGGTCGGGATTGAGGCAAAAGCAGCTGAAAGACCAATTTATACTCTTAGTGCTCCGGAGTTGATTGATCTGCCAAATGTAGGTACAGCCAAGGAATTTGATATGGAGGGATGTGCGGCATTAGAGCCGGATCTTGTGATTCTTCCTTTGAAACTGAAGGATTCCGTAGAAACTCTGGAGTCTCTTGGAATTACGGTAATTCTTGTAAATCCGGAAAATCAGGAACTTCTTACTGAGATGATTGAGTTAGTATCGGAAGCTACCGGAAGTCAGGAAGAAGCAACAAAGCTTTTGGATTATACAGAACAGACGGAAAATGATCTTGCCGAGACCCTTTCGGATGTAGAAAAACCAACGGTATATCTGGCAGGAAATTCCAGCCTGCTTTCCACAGCCGGAAGTGATATGTATCAGTCATCGATGATTGCGCTTGCCGGTGGCAGTAATGTAGCGGATGAGATTACAGACACTTACTGGGTGTATATTGATTATGAACAGCTGCTGGCATGGGATCCGGAATATATTATTCTGGCTTCTGATGCAGAGTATACCTGTGATGACGTAAAAAATGATCCGAATCTGGCTTCCTGTCAGGCAGTAGTAAGCGGAAACGTTTATCAGATGCCTGGCGATGCAGAGGCATGGGACAGCCCGGTTCCAAGCGGAATCCTTGGTTCGGTATGGCTTGCTTCTGTTTTACATCCGGAGCAGATGAGCGAGGAGAACTGCAACCGGATAATAGAGGAATATTATGAAACATTCTATGATTTCTCATACTCAGAAAAATAGAACGTCCATATTTTGTATCGTAGCAGGGATAACCTTACTTTTACTGGCATTGCTCGGACTATTTGTAGGAAGATATCCATTGACTGTATCGGAACTTCTGGCAGGAAATGAAAAACAGTTGAATGTGTTTCTTACCCTTCGTCTGAGCCGTGTGCTGGTGGGAGTCATCGGGGGCTTTGCGCTTGGCGTTACCGGTTTTGTCTATCAGACGGTTTTTCGTAATCCGCTGGCATCCCCCGATATTATTGGCGTAGCATCCGGAGCCAGTGCCGGTGCGGCAGTTGGAATTCTGTTTCTGTCAGGTGCCGTTGCGGTAACGGTCTCCTCTTTTGTGGGAGCTTTGCTTGCAGTGATTGCTGCGCTGGGGATATCCTCATTGGATCGAAGCGGAAAAAACAGCACAATTGTACTGGCGGGAATTGCGGTACATGCACTGGCACAGACCGTGCTAATGGTATTAAAGCTGACCGCGGATCCGGAAAAAGAACTTGCTTCCATTGAATACTGGATTATGGGAAGCCTGGGCGGAATCAGCATTCACTCCATCGGGCAAAATATGATTCTTTGTATTCTTTGCCTGCTAGTGCTTTTTGGACTGCATCGACAGGTGATTTTACTGTCTGCGGAAGAGAGCGAGGCGAGAATGCTTGGCGTTTCGGTTGGAAAACTGCGGCTTGCGGTCCTTCTTACTGCCACTCTTGCGGTGGCTTCTGTGGTGAGTCTTACGGGACTGATCAGTTTCGTCGGACTTCTGGCACCGCATGCGGCAAGATTGATGACAAAAAACAATCGGATGGGAACGATGCTCCTGAGCGGTTTTATGGGAGGCGTGATTCTGTGTGGTGCAGATATTCTGGCAAGATGCGTTGCTGCTTCGGAACTTCCGGTCAGTATTTTTACCAGTTTACTCGGAGCACCGTTTCTCATTGGTCTGGTTGTCAGAGGGAGGAAAAACCTATGAGCTTTTTTCAGGCAGAACAGATATCGGCCGGCTATGGCGCAAAACCGGCACTTCAATCGGTGTCCTTTTTCTGTGAATCCGGATTGCTGTTTGGAATACTAGGAGCCAATGGCAGCGGCAAGACAACACTCATGAAAGCCATCTGTGGTGTGCTTCCCCATGAGGGAAACTGCACGCTGGATGGAATCTCTCTGGAGAAACTTTCTCCGAGACAAATTGCAAAACTTTGCAGTTATATTCCACAGCGAAGCGGAATATCCATTGATATCTCGGCGATGGATGTTGTCCTTATGGGATATAATCCGAGGCTCGGACTTTTGGAGCAGCCGGATAAAAAGATGCAGGAAAAAGCCCGGGCAGCGCTCTGTCAGGTAGGACTAGAAGAACACATAGAGGATAATTATCTTACCCTAAGCGAAGGACAGAAACAGCTCTGCATTCTGGCAAGAACACTGGTATCGGATTGCAGGCTCTTGCTTTTGGACGAACCTGAGAGTGCGTTGGATTTCCGATATCGCTATCAAATGCTGGATATTTTAAAGCAATGGGTACGGAAGGAACCTCGTGCGGCAATTTTGACTTTACATGATCCGGAGCTGGCGCTAAGATATTGCGACCGGCTTCTTTTACTCCGTGATGGAAAAGTGACAGGAATTTTAAATCCGGCTTCCGATTCGCTTGAAAATATGGAAGCGCAACTTTCGCAGATTTACGGAAAAGTTAGTCTGATTCGATGCATGGATCATCAGAATATGAAACATCTGGTGATGTTAAAAGAGAAGGAAGGCGTAACATGGAACCAATGACAAAAGTTTATCTGACAGATGATGAACACCAGAAGTTTTTCGGGGAAGGACCTTATCGTCTGTTTAAAGCGGTGGAAGAGACCGGCTCTTTAAGAGCCGCAGCCATATCCATGGATATGGCATACAGCAAGGCAATGAAATTGCTGAAGCATGCAGAGGAGGCAATGGGGGTTACACTTATCATAAGAAGCACCGGTGGAAAAGCAGGAGGAGGAAGCCGGCTGACTGTGGAAGGAAAGGAATTGCTGCAAAAATATGAAAGCTTTCAAAGAAAATGTGAACAGGCCAACCGCAGAATCTATCTGGAGATCTTTTGCGATCAGTAAAAAGAAGCACCTGTTTCTGACCGGAAGCAAAGGCAGCGGTAAGACGACACTGCACAGAAAACTTCTGACCATGATTTCCGAGGCTTTTGTTCCGGGAATCACGACATGGGTCCGGCGGGGCGAAGGTGTATATCTTCGTGAGAATCTGACGGGGAAAGAACGACCAATCGGCATATATGACGAGCTACTGCAGGGAACGGAAAACAAGATGCGGCTTTTGCCGGAAGGTTTTACCGAACTTGGGATTCCGGCACTTCAAAACGGCAGGAATCATGCATCGGAGTGGTTTTCCATAGATGAGATTGGGTTTCTGGAATCCGGTTGTCCGGCATATGTAAATGCACTGAAAGACCTGATGAAAGAGAAACGTCTGATTGCCTGTGTAAGGAAGCAGAATCTGCCATTTTTAACAGAACTGATCAATCGTCCGGATGTTTTTGCAATTGATCTGGATAGGCCTTATGGGAATCTTGGGTGTGTGATTATGGCTTCCGGTCTGGGAAAACGATTTGGAAGCAATAAGCTGATGGCAGATTTCGGCGGAAAACCTCTGATTGAACGGATTTTGGACACCACGGATGGCATTTTTGCAAACCGCGTGGTGGTGACAAGGCATCCGGAAATTATAGATTTATGCCGGAAACGAGAAATAACAGCCGTTTTTCATCAACTGCCCTTGCGCAGTGATACGGTACGGCTTGGGATAGAGGCACAAAAACTTCCCATAACCGGATGCCTGTTTTGTCCGAGTGATCAACCGCTGCTTTTACAAGAGACAGTCCAGGCAATGGCCATTTCCGCAGCTCACAGCCCGGATGTTATCCTGCAGCTTGGCATTCAAAATCAGGCCGGGGCTCCCGTATTGTTCCCCAAATGGACATTTCAGGAACTTGCCCATCTCCCGGAGGGAAAAGGAGGCAATGTATTGCTGAAAAAATATAAAGATCAGGTAAAAACATTCCCTGCAAAAACCCCCAAGGAGCTTATGGACATAGACCGGAAAGAAGACCTTGAACGATTACAAAAATTCTTTATTTAGCCTCTTCCTTTTCTTTATCCTTCGGAAGAAGGATGTTTAAAAGAATTGCCATTAAAGCTGCCGGAACAATACCGGATCCGCCGAAGATCAGCTGTACAGTCTGCGGCGCCTGTGCAAGGATGGCAGAATTGGCACCGATGCCGTATCCAACACCAAGAGCAACCGATACAATAGAAAGATTACGCGGAGTCAGAGGCTCTTTGGTAATCAGCTGAATACCGCTGATTACGATGGAAGAAAACATCATGACTGCTGCACCGCCGAGAACGGATTGAGGCATAATGGATACCAGCGCACCCAGCTTAGGAATAAGGCCGCAGAGAATTAAGAAAACAGCACCGGTTGCCAGCGCAAAACGATTTACCACTTTTGTCATGGTAACCAAACCGACATTCTGGCTGAAAGAAGTATTTGGAAGGACTCCAAAAAGTGCAGCAAAAGAGGAACCGACACCGTCGCAGATGACACCGCCGGACAGTTCCTTGTCGGTTGCTTCGCGATCCATACCGCCAACGATTACGCCGGATATATCGCCGACCGTCTCAACTGCCGTAACAATAAACATAATCAGAACTGGTAGGATGGCACGCATATCAAAGCGAATCTTCACCGGCATGAGATCCGGAAGTGCGAACCAGCTGGCCTGGGCAACCTTGTCCCAGTTTAATACCCATGATTTGGTATATTCCACTCCGTCTGCCGTAACGCCTGTGGTCGGAAGGAAAATTCCCATGAGAGCGGCTGCAATGTAACCTGCTATAATCCCAATCAGAATCGAAGAAGAACTCAAGAAACCGGTGGTTGCATGCTTTACCACAAGGATGACTGTCAGTACAAAAATTGCCAGCAAAAGATTTTCCATAGAACCAAAGTCCGGAGAGTTATTGCCACCTCCAAAGGAGTTGACACCGACCGAAATCAGACTCAGACCGATGGAAAGCACTACGGTTCCGGTTACTACGGACGGAAAGAATTTGCGGAGCGGTTTTAGAAAGAATCCCAAAACAGCCTCGAACAGACCGCCGATTATAGATGCACCCATAATGGCTCCGTACGCCAACACGCCGCCGCCCATACTGGCTGCTACCGAATTAAATACGCCGATAAAACCGGAAGAGGTTCCCATAATGATAGGAACTTTACCGCCAACCGGACCGATGGAAAAGAGCTGAATCAGAGTAACGATACCGGCCACAAGCATGGCATTTTGCAGAAGCGATACCTGCAGAGTTGCAAATTCGCCGCCGGCAAGTCCACAAGCACCGGTGATAATGAGCAGTGGAGTCAGATTTCCTACAAACATGGCAAGAACATGCTGAAGTCCTAATGGAATTGCCTGTCGAAGCGGCATTTTACCTTCAAATTGGAAGGCTTCATCTGCTAGTTTAAATTTTGTTTTCATAAAATATTCCCTTTCTTATGTAAAAATTTTTTGTTTATTCTATAATCCCAGTATTCTGAATAAAAATGCCATTAAAGGATATCGAATAAAAACAATAACAAGTCCAACAAGAAGAATCAAACCAATTAATTTCATTCTATTTCTATCTTCCTCATCAACACTTTTACTCTTTTTCCGGATTAGTTTTGCAATTCCATAGCCTGCGAGGGTACCAATCGTATTCATGATAAGATCATCCACATCTGTTGCACGGAAAGTCAATAACTGCAATAGTTCTATCGATAAGGACATCAAAAAGCCTGCCAAAGCTGTTCTTTTTACATTGCAAAAATACTTGAAGTAGATTTTCAAAAATCCGCCAAACGGGATGAACAATGCAATATTCAAAATCATCCCCATTTTTTTACAAATCTTTTTTTATCAACGAAAAACATAAATATCAATGCAAGCGGAAGCGATACAATCGCTCCCCCAAACCAATCCAATAGTATTCTAATCAGTTCCACCTTATTTCTCTTTTCAATTCAGGTTTCCATCACCTCAGCTTTATTATGATGTTTCTATTTTCCAAAATCAATATATTTTCTATAATACTCTCATTTTTACATTCCCCCACTTCAATATGTCACTCAAAATTGTTATACTAAAAATTATCAGAATGTGATCAGGAAAAAGGAGGAAAGCCATATGAATATCATACTTGTTGCCCGTTCCGAATGTGTTTGTCTGGCAATTCTTCTCTTTTTATTCTACTTTAGTTTTCGTTATTTGGAAAATGAAGAAAAGCATTCCTTTTTAAAAATGTGCCTGTTCGCACTTGGACATGTAACCTTTGATTTGATTACCATTTATACCGTCATATATTATTACCTATGCTTACCCTGATGCTGATATCCGTTGTTATCCAGATTTTTGTTCCTGAACTTCTCTTTACCGGTGCCGGAGTTACATTAGTTGTTGTGGCAATGTATGTCGCTGTCGAAAATCCAGTCAGCAAATATAAACAGCAGGCATTTTTTGACATGGGAACCGGACTTCGCAACCGAAACAGCTATGATGAAGACATCAAATCTTTAGAACAAAGACTGACATACCAGAGTGAAAAAACAGAAATCACTTATATCATTTGTGATTTAAACGATTTGAAAAAAGCAAATGATACTTATGGCCATACCTATGGCGATGACTTGATTCGCCTGGCAGCACGGCTTTTAACCACACATTTCAAACATGCATACCGGATTTACCGCATTGGCGGTGATGAATTTGCAACATTGTACATTAATGAAAAACCCGCCGTAATCGAAAACGAAATCCAAATGTTGAAAAAAGGATCTGAAAGTGCTAAAACCTCCTGCGGACTTCCGTTTTCCATGGCACTCGGATATGCTACGACAAATGAATTCGCCACTCTCCAGGAGACTATCCGCAGTGCAGACAAAAAAATGTATGAAAATAAAGCGATCATGAAATCGGCACAGCAGTAACTGTGCCGTCAGACTGAAACCAAAAGTTTTATAAATTCTCTAAATAATTAATTGCTTCATATACATTTGAGAAGGTTTTGCAATTAGCGCATAGCCACTGATTTCGAATATCTGTGTCTTCCAATCCCGGCAATCCATCCTGTAAAAGATTCCTTACTGTTTTCTCAGCATTTACATTGGCTGTCTTATAATTCTCCGCAATCTTAAATGTAGAGTTCCTATCTCCCTTTGCATAAGTAGGCTCCTTGATCTTAAGCTCTGAAATTACTTTTTCTTTGTCTGCAACAGTTTGTAAAGGCGGTACATACATCTTATAATGTAACATCAACCAATATTCTATGCAACCGGTTGTCATCAGCAATCTTACACGTATATTAGGATTTTTTCTAAGTTTTCGCAAACGTTTTATAATGGTAAGCCTCTTATTCCACTTATTGACATCTTCCATTTCCACATCAAAAAAGAACCAAATTTCATCCGTCACTTCTGCACTGTTCTTATATTTCTGATTATTCTTAAAAAAACGATCAGCCAACTCAAACAAGCCAGTTTCTTTTGGTCTTCGAATAACCGCCACATTTTCAAATACTTTCTTCAAATAATCTGTATAAACTTGTTCGCTTTCCCCTTCACAAAAGACATAAATGAGTGGTTTTGTGTTTTTCAATTGACGAGCCATTATTCTACCTCCTCAATTTCAACATCAGGTGTCGCTCCATACTTTCCTAACAAGTATCCTTTTCGGATATTCTCCGTGGTCTTCGTTGAAAACTCACTGATACTATACAATTCTGACAAGCCGGTTTCTCGTTCTTTATCTGCGAAATATATCTGATCCTTTCTAAGAAGTTCCATATTCATCAGTTCTGTATTGTGCGTTGTAAAAATAATCTGGGCACCCTTTGGATTAGAGTCCTTGCTCTGAAATTTTGCAACAATATAGTCCACTAACATAGGATGAAGTTCCCTCTCTATTTCATCAATTAATAAAACTCCACCTTTCTGCAAAGTTGACTCTATCGCCGGTGCTACCGACATCAACTTTCTAGTACCATCAGATTCTTCCGACAAATCAAGTGGATATAAATGACTCGTTCCATCATCGCCCATTCCCGGATGAAGAGATGTTGCCTTTACCTGACCGAGTTTCAATCTCGATTCTGAATTATTGGATGTTTCTGAAAGCACATGCATAAACTGAGTTAATGCTTCCTTTATCCCCTCTGGGATATCCCTTGGAAATTCAAGTCCCTCATCAATTTCTTTACTGTCTATTTCAAACTGCATATCTTCAATTCCAAAATCTGCTGCTTTTGCATAATCCGAAATAGCCTTCAACATATTTGTATCATTTGAATAATCTAATAACTGCCTTGGAATGTCTGCATAATCTCTGGAAAAGAAAATCTGTTCTCTAAACCATTTCATGGCCTTAACACAATTTATATCATTCATTGTACAGGCAACAGAGAAAAACAATTGATTCTCTGCTACTGCTTCGCTAATCAGCTTTCTTCTGGATTTGTCCTCTGTAAAATTAAAGCTTTGTCCTTCACGTGAGAATACCAATGCCTTCTGTCCTTTTGGTGCATGATACAATGCTTCCTTTACAATACGCTCTCTTGTTGCCTCAAAAGTATACCAATATTTTATATTATCAACTGTATATTCAAACGTAAACTCTGTTGGTTCATTTCTCGATGTATCATTAAGCATAAATGGTACTACCGGAACCGCCGCTTTTTCATGCTGTGTTCTCTGTGCATTCCTGATAAACTGCACTGCCAACCAAAAAGCTCGAATTACATTACTTTTTCCTCCACCATTCTTCCCGTATATTGCAGCACCCGGCAATAATTTTATACTTCCGCAAGGAATCAAACATCCTTTAAATGCAGATAAACCGGTTGCCTCCATCGATAATACAGCCTCATCTTTAAAAGACCTATAATTCCTAAATCGAAATTCTATCAGCATTTTAGCACCTCCTACTATTTTAAGTATACCCACAGTCAGAAAGAAATACAACCGATTTTATCCTTGTTTTTGATATTTTCGCTTCAATTTCCTATAACGCTTTGTTTTTAGTCTGATATACCTTTAATGATTCATTCCTTTACATAATCTATCGACTTCTGTTTCGTATACTTTTTCCGTCCTTTCATCAAAAAGCACCCATTCTACCAAATCAAATTTCCCTTCATTTGCATCCAGAAATCTCTCTACTGTATGTACTGCAATCTTTGCAGCCAATTCAACCGGAAAACGATATACACCTGTCGAAATGGACGGAAACGCAATTGTTCTTATTCCATTATCCATAGCCACCTGCATGGAATTATAATAGCAGTTTGCAAGCAGCTCCTCTTCATTTGCTTTTCCGCCATTCCAAATTGGACCTACTGTATGTATCACATAGTCACAGGGCAATTTATATGCTTTTGTAATCTTTGCCTGTCCCGTTTCACATCCGTGAAGAGTCCGGCACTCTGCCAAAAGTTCCGGTCCTGCTGCACGATGAATGGCTCCGTCCACACCACCGCCGCCAAGTAGTGATGAATTTGCAGCATTTACAATAGCTTGTACATCTTGAATTTTTGTTATATCTCCTCTTACTGTTTTGATTAAATTCATAAACAACACTCCAATCTAAATATCCCCGAATACTACTATGGAAATATAACCCTTCCTCCAACAAACCTATATCATTATAATATCTCTTGGATTTTTATATTTCAAGTGACCGTGCAAAATATTAAGAACCATCAAATATAATCTGACAGACTCCATACCACCGTTACCGTATCCGTCATATCAATATTATCCGGCTTTACCGATATCTTACCTTTTCCTGTTACTCTTATTGTTCTGTTCATCATGCCCTACTCCTCCATGTGCTTTAATACTTCAAATGTACATTCAATTAATTTCTTGTCTAACTTGAAATACTTCCCAAAGGGATTCATGACTACACCGTTTACCTTATTGCTCTTTTTTGCCGCCTCCAATATTTCGGCAAACGGAATCTCCATAACCACATCCGGAACCGGTTTTTTATGCATTTCTTCACCATTGGTAAAAATATAGAACCACTCTTTTCCGTCGCCTTCCGTTACGGTATCCATGCGAATTCCCACTTCATGATCCAATGTTATGGTATCTCCTTCTTGCAGACTATACACATCCAGGTCAGGAAACACTCCTTCCCCCACTGTTACAAATGGCACCAAGCCACATCCATCCGCCTTCATGCGAATACACAACACAGTAAGAAAATCTATAAGGTTATCACTATCCGGTTCTTCATAAATGCGGTCTATCGCTTTTTCGATCAGCGCATTGCCCTCCATTCTTTCATCCGGATTTCCCGTACTTTTTCCCAAAGCTTCATCAAATGCTTCCAAAACCCGGCGCATCTCATCATCAATTCTGCGACGGCATTCCGCTTTTAAAAATGCCGGGATTCCAAAGAAAGCCTCGGCAATACTGCCTGTAATGGCCGCCAGTGTATCGGTATCTCCACCTAAGGATACGGCATTCCGCACCGCATCTTCAAAACTCTCTGCCTCCAGAAAAGCTATGATTGCCTCCGGCACCGTCTGCTGACAACTTTCCACATGATGATAGGCTGGTCTGATTTCTGCCAGTGTTCTGTCAAGGTCATACTGGAATTCACGCTCCACATATTGCTTGATTTCCTCCTTGGAGGCTCCGTTTCTTGCCATAAAGATGCAACTTGCTGTGGCAACCGCTCCCTTTATTCCTTCCGGGTGGTTATGTGTCACCTCTGCTGTAGCCTGTGCCACTTCCCTGGTTCTTTCAATGGTCGAGTAAAGCCAGCCTGCTGCAGAAACCCTCATGGCAGAACCATTTCCATAACTTCCGTATGGCTTTGGATTGGTTTCCGCCAGCCAGTGACTGAATCTGCCGCCATATCCAGCATAAGGATATCTTCTTCCCCAATCCTGCATGTTTGCAATGACAGCTTCTTTTATTTCCGGTACGCCTGCATCCTGCCCCACAGCAAGTAAAGCCTCAGCTACCGCTATCGTCATAACGGAATCATCTGTAAATCCACAGTCTCCTGAAAATAAATCAAAATCTTTTGTCTTTTCGCCTCTGTCAAATTCAAACGGGCTTCCTATAATGTCACCTAAAATTGCTCCATACATAATTGCCTCCTGTCCCCGGATAAGCTCCGGCAGTTCATCTCTCCTTGTTACAAAAGAAGTATAACAAGGAATCTACACCGTATGGTCGCTGTCGGGGCGACACTTTTCATCAAAAGAAAAGCGCCGATACTTTTTTATCAGTACCGGCGTTCCCATTCTTATGGTTATACCCCCAATATCTCATTTGTATATTTAAATAATGTTATATTCAACTGCATGATATCATACTGCTTGTCAATAATCGCTTTCTGTACGATCAGATCTACTTTACTGCTTGGACTGAATGCCCAGTCTGCTCTTGCCAAAAGATCCTTGGACTGTTCCAGGTCAAGTTCCAATGCGATACAAAGTGCCATTACCGTTTTCTTTTTTGGATGGTAATTGGCATCACACTGAATCTTGGAAAAATGCTTTCTGTCAAGATTTGCCCGCTTCCATACATCCTTATTCTCCAAGTGGGATGCATCTATTAGTTCAAACAATTTGTCATGGAAAGATACTCCCATATTTTCCAGCTGCTCTTCCAGTGACATATCTGCCAAAGGCATACATGGTTTCGCCAGAGCTTCACTTTCCTCTGCTATATCCCTTTGAAGCATTTCTCCGCAGAAAACTTCTTCTGCTATTTCCCTGCCTCTGGTACTTCTTCTACTCCTTGCAGGATATTCTTTTTTATGACTGTCCCTGACATAGTTGGCATCTATATATGAATCAATGTCTCCAACAATCTGTCCGGAAAGCTGAAATGATTTCTTGTCAAACACCACAAGAATAATCTGCATGTCATTTTCCAGAAGAAACTCACTGAAAACAAATACCGCTATCTGCAATGCCTTATCCTTTGGAAAACCATAGACTCCGGTTGATATAAGAGGAAAAGCTATGCTTTCACATCCAAGCTCCAATGCCTTTTGAAGCGATTTTCTGTAACAGCTCTCCAATATATCAAACTCATGATGCTTTCCATCTTCCCAGACTGGGCCGACAGTATGTATAATGTATTTCGCATTCAGGTTGTAGGCTCCGGTAACTGCAATTTCTCCCCTTGCAATCTTTCCAATCTGTGCCCGCTCTGCAAGAAGCTGTTCCCTGCCGGCCGCCTCATAAATTGCAAGGTCCGTACCACTGGCACATACCGGATTCGGGTTTGCTGTATTCACAATAATATCCGCTTTTACTTTTGTTATGTCATTGCGGACTATTTTAAATGGCATCGTGGCACCTCCTTGCTTCTATATTACGATTCCATTGCAATGATCAATTTCATGCTGAATAATCTGCGCGGTCCAACCGGAATACTTTCCATGTTGTCTCTTGAAATTCTGATCCAGATAATCCACTTCTATCTCCTGATATCTGGTACACGGTCTAACTCCTTCCAATGAAAGACATCCTTCCTCCGTCTGATATGCTCCGGATTTCTTTGTGATCAACGGATTTATCATTGCAAACTGAAATGGTCCTGCTGCAACAACGATAATTCTCTTTTTAACACCAATCATATTAGCCGCCATGCCAACGCAATGGTCCAGATTTGCTCTAAGTGTATCCAGTAAATCGGTTACCACCTGCTGATCTGCCTCTGTTGCATCCACTGATTTCTGTGCAAGAAACAGTGGATCACGCATTATCTTCTTTACCATTCATTCCATCCTTTCTGCACACTGTCAACATCATTATACCAAAAAATCGGCTTTTCAGGGTAAAAATCGTGCAACTTATATGTCCTGCAATCTTTGCAGCTCTTTAACCCATATTTCTTGCAAAATATATATCATAAGATTATACTGAGCCTGTAGTTTAAATAAAATTGATACGAAAGAAGATGAAAATCCACATGCAGTATATAAAATTACAGGTGGGCTGTCTCATAATTGTCCTATATCTGGCACTACTATATCTGAGAGAATGTAAAATATACAAAATTAAAAGGCATAAAACCATGTTTGACAAACTTCTTGCTGTGGGAATTGTCAATTTGATTTTTGATGCAGCAACAGCGTATAGCGTTAATAATCTTGACAAGGTACCGGCGGTTATCAACGGATTTTTACATATTTGTTTTCTGATATCCTTAGATGTGCTGATGTTCATGTTTTTCCTATACATGCTTTCCATTACAGAGGGAACGCCCAAGAAGAAATACCAGAGAAGACTGTTGTATATTCCACTGATTGTAAATATTGTGATTGTGATGGTCAGTATGCCGTCATTGGAGTACCGTACCGGAAAAATGAGCAATTATTCCATGGGAATTCCCGCATATACCTGCTATACCATGGTAATCATCTATATTGCCGCTTCTCTTATCATGTTCCACCGCCATTGGAATTACATTGAGGGAAACAAGCGGATTAGTATTCTGACTTATTTAACGGTTGTGATTGGTGTCAGCGTATACCAGATGCTGGTTCCGGACATTCTGATTACTGCTCTTACTTCTACCATCATCGTGATGGGTGTCTATATGAATCAGGAGGATCCGGCCTTTGCCCGTTTGTCTCAATATCACGATGAAATGATTATGGGTTTTGCCACACTGGTGGAAAATAAAGATGACAGCACCGGTGGGCATATTAAGCGAACCACCGCCTATGTGGAACTGATTTCCAAAGAACTGCGTGCCAAAGGGATCTATAAGGATGAACTGACCAGGGATTACCGCAAAAATCTGGTAAAGGCAGCACCTATGCATGACATTGGCAAAATCAGCATACCGGATGCCATTCTGCAGAAACCGGGACGCCTGACACCGGAAGAATTTGAGGTCATGAAAACCCACGCTGCCCGAGGTGGAAAGATTATCCGCGATACCTTTGGCAATATGGAGGATGGACAATATCAGGATGTTGCTTTTCAGGTAGCGAGATATCACCATGAAAAATGGAATGGGAAAGGATATCCGGAGGGACTCAGCGGCAAAGAAATTCCTTTAAGTGCACGGATTATGGCAGTGGCGGATGTGTTTGATGCGGTGTCCGCAAAGCGCTGCTACCGGGACGCAATGCCGCTGGAGCAGTGTTTCCAGATTATTGCAGATGGAAGTGGTCAGGATTTTGACCCTGTCATTGCAAAAGTATTTCTGTCAGCCCGGGACGAGGTGGAAAAAATCTGCACTTCTTACCGGGATGCTGAAAACAACTAATTATTTTATGCTCTCATTACTCAAATATAATGGTAGCGTTTTTTCTGTCGTATAAAAAAGAACACCGTAATACATAATGTCAGAAGTTCTGCCGCAATAATTGCACCCCATACTCCGTTTATACCAAACAAAACCGGCAGAATCAGTATTGCACCTATCTGAAATACGAGTGTCCTCATAAACGAAATGATTGCAGACACGATACCATTGTTCAACGCTGTAAAAAAAGATGAAGCAAATATGTTAAAACCATTTATCAGATATACCAGACAGTAAATCCTGAATCCGTTTTCCGTCATGGCAAGAAGTTCCCTGTCATATCCGACAAACACTTTTGAAAGTGGCAAAGCAAGGATCTGTGCCAACACTGCAATTCCGACACCCCACATTGCCACAAGACTGATACTCTTTTTAAACATATTCTTAAGCTCATCATGGTTTCCAGCACCATAATGAAAGCTGATTATAGGCGCACTTCCAATGGAATATCCAATGAATATTGCCACAAAAATAAAGTTTACATACATAATCGTACCATACGCAGCCACACCATTTTCGCCCGCAATCTTCATCAGCTGTATATTATACAGTGCATTTACGACTGAACTTGACAGGTTGGTCATAAGTTCCGAAGAACCATTGACACATGTTTTTATAAGCACACTTTTATTAAAATGTGTCTTCCCAAGTTTTAACAGGCTTGCGTTTTTTCTTGCAAAATACGCAATCGGAAAGAGACCTCCGATAAGTTCTCCGCAAACAGTTGCAACCGCCGCGCCTAAAAGCCCATATCCCAAAATTCCGACAAACAGCAAATCCAGCACCATATTTGTAACTCCGGCCGTAATAATTACAGCAAGTCCAAGCTTTGGCTTTTCTGCCGTAACAAAAAAACTTTGGAACACGTTCTGTAACATAAATGCCGGCATAGATATAAAAGTCACTCTTCCATACATGATGCAATTTTCCAAAAGTTCGCCCCTGGCTCCGAGCAATCTTGCAACCGATGGTAAAAAAATAATGCCAACAATGGTAAGTACAACCCCAAATATCACTGTAACATACACAAGAAGAGAAAAGTATTCGTTTGCTTCCTCTCTTTTTCCTTCACCAAGCGTCTTACCAACAATAGCGCTTCCTCCGGTTCCTATCATAAATCCAAGTGCAGATATTCCCATCAGAAACGGAAATATAAGATTGATTGATGCAAGTGCTGTTTTTCCCGCATAATTTGACACAAAAAGTCCGTCAACCACACTATAGATAGATGTAAATATCATCATGACGATTGACGGAAGAACAAATTTTAATAGCTTTTTATAAGTAAAATGCTCTGATAACTTAATTTCCATCATAGTTCTCCTGTATTTTATCTCCCTTTTCGGAAAAGTGTACCTCTTTTCGTTTTTATAGTATCTCAGTTTTTGATTTTATAAAAACTCACATAGGTTCCATCTATTTTCTTATGTACTTTCGTCTTTGCCATAGTCTAATATTCCTTCACAATTTCTTCCTCTATTCCATACATCGCCTTGAACTTCTCAAGGTCTGTCGAATTTCTAATCAACATAACTTCTTCTATCTTACCTGTATGAACATCCTTAAAACCTGCCACCTGTTCACCGGTACAAATGCTTGCCCTAATAACAGGTTTCATATTTTCTTTATCATAGTGCTGTACTGCCACTTTCTTCTTAAATAATCCCATTAACAACACCTCAGTTTCTCATTGCCATCAGCACAAGCTTTTCAAAAGATTGTGCAAATCTTTCGTCATCCTCATCTGTTCGTTTTCTCGGTCCTTTCATATGATTCTTATGAGAACCTCGCCTTGCCTTCTTGCTTAAATGTCTTTCCATAAGCATCTGGTCAATATTCTCATTGGTATACCATCTTCCAGACTGATGAATTGCATAAGCTCCTTTACCAAGTGCCATAGCTGCCACTCCATAATCTTGTGAAACGACAATATCACCCTTATGACAAATGTTGATTAACTTGTAATCTACAGCATCTGCTCCTGCTCCTACAACAATCACTTCACTGTAGTCAGAACAAAGTACATGATTGGTATCACAAAGCAATGTCACGGAAATATCATATTTCTCGGCTATATTTTTCACTATACCAACAACAGGACAAGCATCCGCATCTACAAAAATCTGCATACTAATTGCCCCCAAGTTCTTTGTAATAATTTTCCAGATCTTCATTCATTTGCTTTTTGACCCGGTCCCAATCCTCCGATGTCATTCGGCTGAACAATGCATGATTGAAAGAAATGATACTAAGATCCTTCGAATAATACATAAATCTTTTTCGTTCAAACTTTTCAAAAGGATTCGCCAGCATACTTCTGCGTATTGTATTTCTGTCCTTTAAGGTTTCTTCATTATAAGGACAGGTGCTTCTGTCCACCGGCAATCCTCTTTGAATTCTGTCCCGGTAAAACTCTATGTATTTTGTCAGGACAGCATCAATATCTGCATCACCAATGGTATTCATCTCCTCAATCAAAGCCAGCATAAATGGCATCTTATACGATAATGAATAATCTCTTTCTTCCAAAAACTTAAAGAAATCTTCCTTAATAGTACTATCATCATGTGTCTTAATTCCCAGTTCTTTGCGATATTTATCCACATCTTCCGGACTGAATAAATACATTGACTTACTGCCAAACTTATACTTCACCGAAGGAACAATCTTACCTTTTTTTATCCAACTGGTAACCGTTCCGGTACTGACAAAATATTCTCTTGCCACCTGCTCCTGGCTCAGATAATCCCCATACTTTTCTTCAAAGGTATTGATATCTACTTCCTGAATACGCTCGATTCTTTCCGTGATACCATCAATAACAATCATCTCGCCCGGAACATAATTATCTCTTGTAATATCTCCAAATGGCACATAATACGGATTGGCAAAAATAGAATGCATAGAACAGGCTTTTGCCATGGCACCATATTCATCCACCATATCAATGACAATCACGTTCTTTTTGGTATCCGTTTTTCTTAGTCCTCTTCCAATCTGTTGCAGATATAGCACCTTGGACAAGGTTGGTCTTGCCATTACTAAAATTCCAAGTTCCGGATAATCCCATCCTTCCGAAATCATATTGCAGCTACATAGGAATCGTATTTTATGATTTTTGAAGTCTTCTATAACCTCTGTTGCATTTTTCGTCTGACCCGTGTAGCTTTGTGCCGATATCCCTGCTTTATTTAATAATCGAGCCATTTCATTTGCGTGTACTACATTTACGCAGAAAATAATCCCCTGACGTTCCCCTGCTTCACCTTCTGTAAAATACTCAGACAGCACATCGATAATCAGTTCATTTCGGGAAGTAACCCGTATGCGTTTCTCCAAATCTGCATTGACATAGTCTTTTCCGTTGAACCGCACCTGCGATAAATCAATATTCGTTTCAATTCTGTAAACATTAGCCCGGGCAACAATTCCCTTTTCCATTGCATCCTTCAGGGATAAGGAAGTTGTATAACTTCCAAATACCGACTCCAGCTTTTTCTTGTCCGGTCTTTGGTCCGTTGCCGTAAGACCTATTGTAAAATCCGTATCAAAATATTGAATTACCCGCTTTAGCACAGGAGCAACCGCATGATGAGCCTCATCCACTACCAGATAATTATAATAATTTCTTGGTTTTTCCGTATAATGTTTCGCCATATATGCATAAGTGCATACCTCGATTTTATCCTCAAGCTCCGGCAGAGATGCTTTCACTCTGGCTTTCCAATCCGATAATGTATTAATACCCGGAACCAGAATCAATCCTTTGAACTCCGGTTTATTCTCTGCAAAAATCTTTATATCTTCTTCTACAATACGAGATTTTCCGGTGGCAGTAGGCAACACAACTAAAAAGGCTTTTATTCCATTATTTCGTCTGTTTTGAATTGCTTCAAGGCTGAGCGTTTGATGATCATATAACTCTACCTTGCGGTCTACCTTAAGACCATCCGCAACAAAACCCTCTGTATCGCTTCCAAAATATTCTTTGATATCATCTTCAATTCTGTTGTCAAAAGCACAGTCCTCTGTAGAAAATCGGAATAACTTGATTCCCCATAAAGCACAGGTATTTTGCTTAGTCAACTGATTCTTATACTTCTCTTTACCGATGATCTGCGGATGATGATATTTAACTCCATTCTCCTCCACCGCCACTTTCCCTTTGAATGTATTGACCAGATAATCCAGAAAAAAGTTATGTCCCTGCTCATCACAAATTCCGTATTCCCTAGTCAAATATTTCAATGCGTTCATGCCATAAACATTTGAAAAATTTTGCTCAAAGTGTAACTCTAACGGAGAGACTTCAGCCAGATCTGCACGGTCATTTACCCGGATCGTATAATCCGATACCATTGATAAATCCTGACTCTCCAAATACTTATCCACATCAGAACGCAAATACCCTAAAAGCCGAAATACTCTGCGATACTGATTCATATAATGATTCTGTTTATCAGTAATCAACATATAAGAAAAAGGTACTTCTTTTTCCCCAATATCACAGATATCATCATCTATGATAACCATATCGGTGCCATTCTCATAAAACCTACTTGTTCCTCCATTGGGATAAGTGACTTCTTCTTTCAGGTTAAAATCTGTATGTTGACTTAGAAATTGGTCTTCCTTAATAGAAGATTCAGCCATTTCTCCTCACCTCTCCCCGGACGTACATCCCCGGTAATCCAACTTCCTTCAATTGCTGCTCCGGAAATCTCTTTGATAAACTCCTGTAATGCTTCCAATGTAAAGTCAGTAAAATGTCTTCCATTGCGCATTCCTTCAAAATCACCGTACTTAAAAGATGTGTATATCACTCCATGATCTTTCAGTGCAATTAACATTTTTCTTAAAACCACTTTTAACTCAGACTTCGGCAAATGAAGAATGGATGAGCATGCCCAAATGCCATTATATTTTGAGACCTCGTTCAATTCCTGAAACAGCATCTGCCTTACCTCTATTCCGGTAATCTTGCTTGCTTTTTTGCAAAGTTCCTCCGAGCCATCAACAGCATCAACTTTAAATCCCTTTTCCAGAAAATATTTTGTATCTCTTCCGGAACCACAGCCAAAGTCAAGAATATAATCTCCTACTTTCAGCTTAGAAATAAATCTTAGTTGCGTCTGTTCAAAATCTACTGCAACTGTTCCTTCTACAAAAGATTCTGCATTTTTATTATAGTATTCTAAGGTTTTGTTTTCTTGCATTACGTCTGATCCTTCTCTTCACCAATACTTCATAATCTGAACTTTCACATTGACATATATATTATATCGGTTTTCGAGTATAAGAAAAAGGGTAAATCATCAGCATTTCAATGAACCGCTTTCAAGACATTAAAAAGCACCAGACTTTTTACAGTCTGATGCTTCACATTATAATTTATCTTTGTAATTTTCTAACTGATGAAAGATTCCAAGTACATATACGACATTGCCCTCAATTCGAAAAATCAAAATATAGTCCATATCCTTCACTACAGCTTCTTTATACCCTTTACTCTTTAAAAAAGAATCTCTACAATCTGCAAATTGATATGAATTATCCTCCAAACGGCCATACAACTAATCAATGCCATCCAACAAATGTTTCACTGCTGCCTTATTCTTGAACTTAAACAACATATAATTTACTAGTTGATCAAGTAATTCCTCCGCCCTATCAGTAATGTTAAGTCTATAAGCCATATTTTTCCCTCATAGAACTTAAAGAACTTCTTGCTTCTTTTGTTCTTCCCTCTGTAATTTGCTGTTCAGATATCTCAAGTTCTCTATAAACACTGCGTTTGTGAATCATCTCTTCATAGTTCTCCATACTCATGATAACCATATCTCCATATCCGTTTTTGGTTATATAAATTGGTTCTTCCGCTTTATGACACATTTCCGAGATTTCTGAAGTATTTTTTTAGTCTTTAATTGGAATAATCTGTGGCATAATATGCACCTCCTTAACTGTGGGACAATTATACCATTATTATCCCACAGCTTCAATCAGTTTTTTCTTGCCACTTCCTCTTTCTCCTTTACTTTTTCATGCCTATCCATTCCGGCTGCTTTCTGAAAACCTATCCTTTTACTGCTCCCTGTGCCATACCATTCACCATATCTTTTACAAGGAAGAAATAAAGAACTACAATTGGCACTGCAATAAAAACACTTCCAGCTGCAAATCTTGCGAACTCCGTTTCATCCAGGCTCATCAGACCAACCGCAACCGTGTAGAGATCTTTTTCTTTCAAAAGAAGTTTTGGCAAAATGAAATCACTCCACGGCCATGTAATGGACGTCAAAGCAGTGTATACAATGATTGGTTTTGATAATGGCAGATTGATTTTTGTAAAAATTTGAAAATTGGTTGCACCATCAATTCTGGCAGCCTCATCAATTGCTTTTGGAATCGTGTCAAAAAATCCCTTTTGCGTCAAATACCCCATCGGTGCGCCTGCTGCATAAATCAAAATCAATCCCCACAAGTGATTAATCAGATTAAACTGTGTCATCAAAAGATAAACAGCTGTCATTCCCATAAAAGACGGAAACATTCCAAGTACCATTGTGGTTTTCATCATTGGTTTTCTGGCTTTAAATTCAAACCTTGACATTGTATATGCTGTCAAGATGACAAGAAAAGTTCCTAAAATGCAACTTCCCGTCGCTACAAATAGCGTATTCAGAAACCATTTTGGATAATTATAAAGCGTTGTATCCGTAAAAAGTTTTTTAAAACTTGCCAGGCTATATTCTGTTGGGAAAAATCCATCAAAGGAATAGATTGTTCCCGACTTTGAAAAAGAGGCTAATATCAGCCAAAGGCATGGGAAAAAGAAGATAATTGCCACGGCTATCAATATAATATAAGTAACTCCGGTATCTATAGTATGTCCCAGCTTCCATTTTTTTCTCATTGAAATGTGTCCTCCTCCCGATAGGATGGTGATTTTATGTAAACCATAAGTGAAATAACTGACGTAATCATAAAAATGATAAGGCTGATTGCTGCCCCAATACAATAATAATTATTATCAATTGAAAGGTTATAAAGCCAGTTAATCAGCAAATCGGTATCACTCGCAAGAAAATAACCATCCAAGTATAAGCCGCCCCTCAAAAAGTAGAAAATTCCAAAGTTATTGAAATTTCCGGTAAACTGTCCTAAAAGAACCGGTGTTGTTGAAAAAAGCATAAATGGCATTGTAATCTTCTGAAACTGTTTCCATCTACTTGCCCCATCAATTCGCGCTGCCTCGTAAAGAGTAACATCACGGTTCGAAAGGTACCCCGTCGCAAGCAGCATAATAGATGGAACACTAATCCAGCAGTTTACCAAAAAGCCAATTAGTCTTGCTGTCCACTTCGCATCCAAATCCAGAAAACCAATGGCCGTTCCTCCGTTTGCCACAATCATCTGATTTATAGGTCCACCATAAGAAAACATAAATTTGAATGCCATCAGCGTGATGAAACCGGGAATCGCATAAGCAAGAATTGGAAAAGCACGCCAGAATGCCTTTCCTTTAACACACTTCTTATCCAGCAGGAGTGCCAGTCCAAGTCCTGCAAAATAATTCAGTACAGTCGAAATAAATGCCCATACAAGGTTCCAGCCAAGAATCTTAAAAAAGGTAGGTGCAAATTGTGAAAGCGTCGCAAGTTTCTTAAAATTATCAAATCCTACCCAGTCAACAAGTTCCGGTGGTACAATATCGCCTCCATAATTGGTAAATGCGATTAAAATCATAAACACAATTGGAAGAATGTTAAAAATACAGACTCCAATCACTGGAAGAACCAGTACCGTTACATAGAATTTTTTATCTAAAAGCTGTGCCGCTTCTTCCCTGAAAGTCAATAACTGCTTTCCCTGCTCTTTTCTTTTTTGCATATGATAGACATCTTTCAGATTTAATCTGTAAAGTGCGATAAACACACCAATTACAATCCATGCAAAGATTCCCATCAAAAGCATAACAACGGAATTATCTCCTTCTATGCCAAGCCATGCATCTCCTTTTTGTGTTCCCAAGGTAAAAAATCCCTGTATATCACGCCATCCTCTGGTAATGAAATAAGTAAGAATGCTAATCTCTGCAAACAGCAACAAAATGCCCTTTGCCGGTCTTCCATAACAGATTTGCCCCCCTCCCATGAAAACAGCCGACAGTCTAACCTGCCAACTACTGTCACGGCAACATTCTCCAAACTTTTTTATTTTTTGCTTCAACACGATCACCCACTTCCGCACTACTATTTGTGTCTTAACTATTTTAATGTAAAAATTGCATCATAAATCTGCTGGTCGACTTCTTCCAAACCTGCTTTCAAAGACGCAAGGTCTTTATATTTTCTCTCACTCTCATCCCTAAAAGCATCCTTCGCTAAATCCGTAAAGAAAGTTTGTCCCGGTGTCCATATCTGTGAAACTTCCTGAATAGACGGCATTAAGCTGATATTTCCATTTTCTAAACTTTCGTAAAGAAGCTCGGATGTTCCACCTGCAGTCTCTGCTGCATCTTCTCTAGCCGGTGCGACTCCAAGCATCTCACTTCTTGTGACCATCATGTCATAGCTGGTTGCAAAATCAATAAATGCAAGACAAGCATTCGGATATTTTGTGTATGCACTAATGGCATATCCATTGACACCCCCCATTGCCTTACTATCAACTAATTCTGGATTTTCCTCTGTTAAATCTCCACTCACCGGAAGCTGCGGTAGTGTTGTCATTACCAAATTTTCTTTTGCTTTTTCCTCTGATTCTATCGCACTCATTCCCTCGCTTTCATACTGTGCTACTAATTCATCCAAAAACGTAGAATATACATCAGGTGTAGAAATCGTGGCAAAATAAGTTCCGTCTGCTAATTTACTGTAAGCATTTGTCGTAATTGTGTCATCAATACATTCCTCATTCATAACTCCTGCAAGCTGCTGTAAAACCCACGCTCCTTTTTCTGCCTCTCCTTTGGAAAATCCAACATCAGACGGGTCTGTATTGTCAGAGCCAAACACATATCCTCCGTAAGAGAACAAAAATCCGCTGGAAAAGTAAACGTCATAGAGAGATTTCATATAGCCATATTTAGAACTGTCTTCTCCATGTCTTTCCACTGAGAAAGCATACATATCATTCCAGTTTTCAATCATATCCGGAATTTGATTTCCGTTGTCATCCCAAGTTGTTTTCCAGTCTTCCGGAAGCAAGTCTGTTCGATAATAAAGCATTGGTGCCTGCACATTTACCGGAACTCCACAGTAGTAAGTTGTTCCATCCACTTCTGTTTTGTAAGCATTCCATGCTGCTTCCGGAATAGAGTCATAACACTCTAACTTTTCTACCGGAAGCGGATAAATGTGCTTTCCGGTTGCATACTGCATAATAATGTCATTTGCCTGATACAAAACATCCGGTCCATATCCGTAAGGGCCATCATTTGCCAAATCTAGATACTGATCCATGTTAGCGTCTACCGCAGTAATTCCATACTCTGCATATGTTTCGTTAAACGCGTTGATTAACTCTTCAAAGTACCCTTTGGAAATTGCAGTGTCATTCTCTAATACCTGAATTGTTACATTTTCTTCCAATTCGCCAGTAAAAACACTGCTTGCCGTCGATGTCTGACCTGCGCTGCTTTCTGTACCTCCTGAGGTGTCCGCTGCATCCCCACAACCTGCCAACTGACCCACACAAAGCATCATTGCCATTGCTAGTGCGATTTTTCTTCTTTTCATTCTGACCACCATACCTTTCTCCACAATACATCCCTTGTGGTAACCCATTTTTTCTTTACTGTTACATCTGTTACATTACAACTGCAAATCCATTTTGATTTATTTTTGTTCCTTCCAAACGATTGGATGCTAAAATCGTTCTACCGGCTTTTTCTGGCAGCTCTACCGCATTTTCCGTGAGGTTAATCCAGAGGCGAATACTACTTGCTTCCTTTTCTCGAGGCTTAATCTGTGCTACACCTGCCTCACTTCCCGCAGGCTTTAACTGCGCTGCAATTGCTTCTTCCCCAAGACGCCGTTCTACGCATAGCATTCCATTTTTTGCACCAATACGCACCGCACCATACGCAATTTCTTTCTTTTTTCTTAAAGCAATCAGCTCTTTTACTTTTGCAAGAAAATCATAATCCCATTCTTTTTGATTCCAAGGAAAACATCTGCGGGAATCCGGATCATAACCGCCTTCCATACAGAGTTCTGTTCCGTAATAAAGGCATGGGGCACCCGGGAATACCATCTCCAACGCAATTGCCGCCAGTAGCTTTTCTTTATTCTTTCCCACTTCAGTAAAAAAGCGGTGCGTATCATGTGAATCTAACAAATTCAGCATCATATCATTGACCTGTTCCAGATTACGCATCAGGTTACTATTTAACTTTTCTGACATCTGCTTTGCACTAAATTCACCTTTTGCGAAATAATCCAGGCAAGCCTTGGTAAACGAATAGTTCATAATGCTGTCAAACTGATCTCCCATCAGATACGGATATGCGTCATGCCAGTTCTCACCGATAATCACACAATCCGGTTTTAAAGATTTCACTTCCTGACGAAATCTTCTCCAGAATACATGGGAAACTTCATCCGATACATCAAGTCTCCATCCGTCAATGTCAGCTTCCTCTATCCAGTAACGTGCAACCTTTATTAGAAAATCCTGTACCTCCTGATTGGCGGTATTGAATTTTGGCATGTACGTACAGGCCGCAAAACATTCATAATTTCCTTTTTCAGGATCCGGGAAGTCTCCCTCAATCAAAAACCAATCATAATACTTGGAATCTCTTCCCTTTTCTAAAACATCCTCAAATTGTTTTAACTGCATACTGCAATGGTTAAATACTGCATCCAGAACAATCCGCATCCCTTTTTCATGAGCTTTCTCTACCAACTCTATTAAATCTTCCTTGCTGCCAAACTGTGAATCTACCTGCATGTAGTCCATAATATCATATTTGTGATTTGAAATGGATCGAAAAATTGGCGTTAAATAAATTGCCGTAATACCAAGTTCTTTTAAGTAATCGAGCTTCTCAATGATTCCTCTCAGATCACCACCCGCAAAATTTTTTGGTGTCGGAACGCCTCCCCACTCCATGTCAATGTAGGACGTATCTTTTGTTGTATTTCCACGTGCAAAGCGTTCTACAAAAATCTGATAGAAAACTGCATCCCTCATCCAGCCCACAACTTCTAACACATCGTTTTTGTTAATATATGGCATCTGGAAAAAGTTGTAAAACCCTTCTTCAAAACAATAGGTTTTGGTAATTCCATCCTCACTGAAGTAATAGGTTTCTCCTTCTTGTTCGATTTGAAAAATGTACGCAAATCTTACATCTTCCAGCTTTAACTTCACTTCATAAAAATGATAAAGCCTGTCGCTATAGCTGATTTCCATCTTGAGTTTCTGACGTCTCAGTGAGAAATCGTATTTCTGTGCATAAATTAAATATACATTTGCATCCTCATCTTCCCGCGCCATCCGTAAACGCAGAACCAATTCTTTCTCGGCTGTTGCAAAACAATAACGGGAATCCGGGATATGTAAAATAGCATGTTCGTTCATAATATCCATCCTTTAATTATTTTTGTAGTTGTATTTTGTTATTGACAAATATTCAAAAATTCTTTATAACAAGTACATTGAAAAAAGAAACTAATCAGTTATGAAAAGTTATTTTCACAGGGAGGAATCAATCATGAATCAAAAAGTTACGATTAAAGACGTTGCACGTGAAGCCGGTGTCTCTGTTGCCACGGTTTCTTATGTGGTAAATAATCGCACCGACATGCGAATTAGCGAGAATACCCGGAAAAAAGTCTTACAGGTTATCAACCTGTTAAACTACACTCCGAATCAGTCTGCAAAGGCACTTGCAACGAATCGAAATCACATGATTGCCCTCTATCTGTCCCCTGATGTATCCATTTTAAAAAACGCAGAACAACTGCATTTTATTCATTTCTTATCCAAATTTCTTCATGAAAGAAATTATGATTTGATTTATTTAAGTGAAAATTGCACGGAAAAATTCGACCACGCAGACGCCATTGTCTGCTACGATATTTCCTCTGACTATTTCCGAAAAATCGGCGATTGTAATTTTATTCCTCTGGTTGCCTTAGATTGTATGATTCATGACCCTCTTTTCTTTCAGATTAATTCTGATTACAAGAAAATCGAAAAAGATGCTGCTGCATTTTTTCACGGAGAACCTTTCAAACTGGCAATCTTAGAAACCCAAAATCAAGAGCGTGTGACCTATCTCTCCTCCATTTTTTCCGACATCTGCTATCTTCATGACTTTTCAGATGTCGCTAATTTGCAAGGTGAAAACCTCGTTGTCGTAGATGACACACTGCATACCCTTTTAGAGCAAAATAACCATGTCTATTTTGCTCCTGCCATCTCCTGGGCAAAAGCGGAAGCTCTGCTGCAAAGCATTGAATATGCCCTGCAGCGAGTTCCAATTGAGCAACATGATGTGCTGGTATAAATTGCGTTTTCGATTCTATTGTTATATCCGATTTTTCAAAGGAAAACGCAACACATTTTTAAGGAGTGTCGCATCTGCGGCACTTTTTATTCAAAGGATACTGTTAAAATCTGAGTTGCCGGATCATAAGTGAAGGTATAACTTCCTGCCTGTTTTGCCACAAGGTTTGCACTCTCTGTTCCTGTTACACATCCAAGACTTTCTGTGTCATCTTCTGCAATATTGGTATAACGAATGTATTCTGTTCCGACACTGCTGTTTTCTCCCACGGTTACCATGGAAGTAAACATGAATTCATCCCCCTCTGTTAAATCAACGGTCAATGTGTAGATTCCATCTTTTTCCACAAATTTTGTTTCATCAGAATAAACATCTTCCCATCCGGTGATTTCTGCTCCCTTTATGTAGTAATTTACCTGCTTTTCTTCTCCACTTGAAATACTCTCGCCGTTATAAGTCCAGGTAATCACATCATATGGGTTAATGTTAAATGCCTCTTTGTTTTTCTCAGAATAATTTGCATTATCTGTCTCGTACTCATCCTCTCCCGGATAAGTTGTCAGTGTGAATGTATAGTTTCCTGCTACTGCACACTTTATGTTAGAACGCTTTGTACTGGCTTCCCCAAGGCTTCCTGAGTTCTGGAAATAATCCGTTCCGTCTAAAGAAATGGTATCAAGATAACCATATCCTCTCTGGTCATTCCAGCTAGAGTCAATGGCAAACTGGAATTCATCTCCCTCTTCTAAGTCCAATGTGATGGTATAAACATTTTCACCATCCACATCTTCTTTGGTCATGGTCTGTGCTTCTCCAATCGTCTTACCCCAGTTAGACTCTAGGAGCACCGGACTTGTTCCACTTCCTACGATGGAATAGCTTCTAGTGTCTTCCACATAGGAGACAAATCCTGCAAAAAGTTCTGTATCTCCTGTAATTGCCTGTGTAAAGTCAAACTTGTGACTCATCTGTGGTGTTGCATACCAGCCTGCAAATGTATAGCCATCTTTTTCCGGTACATATTCTTCTACCAAGCCACCATTTTCCACTTCTACCGTGTTTAATACGGTTGTTCCGTCTGCATCATAAAAAGTAACGGTACAGACTTCTGCCACTTTCTGGTCTGCTGCTTCTGTCTCTTCCTGCTGTGTTTCTGTTGTTCCACATCCTGCAATCCCTATTACTCCCCCCGCTAATACAATTGCTGTCAGCAATAAAATTGCCACCTTTTTTCTTCTCATAATTTCTTCTCCTTTACCTTAAATTTTAAGTGTTTGTGAAAAATTTTCACAGGTTCCTATTTGTGTTTAATCGTTTAAGCATTAAGTTAAGAAAAAAGCAGACCAAACATCTTTTCGTAAAAAAGCTCTTCTCAAAGCCCTTTTCTATGAAGCAACTCACCCCTTCTGTTCGGCTTGCTTAAACGATTAACTTAAGTTTATTGTAACACTTCTTATAACAGATGTCAACAAAAAGAGGACATTTTCTAAATTTCTTTAGAAAATATCCTCTAAGCAATGCTATTTCTATTAAGTTTCAGACAAATGCAATCTTTATTTAAGCTTAAACATGTTTATTTGACTATAACTTTTCTTGGTCAAAAATTGGTCAACCGCCCTGACTAATCGTACATTTTTGTATACGCAAGCCCGTAAACCCTTGATTTTAGGGCATTCCTACTTGTCGATGGACTTCATCGTCGGGATTAGTTTAGTGCGGTTTTCGTCTAGTTTCGTCTATCTCTCAGAAAGTGTTTTTTATAATATCCCCGCCCCTGCGTGTGCTGTTATTGTTTCGTCTGATTTCGTCATGCTTTTTTGAAATGGGTTAAAAATGGGGTTAAAATATCCCCCGGATTTCTCCGGGGTGGTGTGTCAAAATTCAGATATAAAAGAGGTTGGTGTTATTCCGTTGTATCTTCCATCTAACCGGT
>JAQXZD010000021.1 GCA_029227035.1 Lachnospiraceae bacterium | reverse complement strand
TCGGACAAGTCACCCTGCTCACGGGCTTCTTTGATCTTCTGAGCAACTTCCTTACGCTTTACAACTTTGAGATTCTGCAGTTCGTCTTCGAGCTTTTTCAGACCTTCATAGGTCAAGATGTTTTTCTTATCCATTCCTCTTACCCCGATTCTTATTTATTTTAATAACTCCGACATTCTTACCGGAGCTTACTATCCGCAATAACTAAGGTATTATAACGAATTGCCCGCATTCTGTCAAGGTTTAGCCTCTTCCTCCAGCCCGGACAAAAGCAGTTCTTCCAGTTCATCATATGTCTCCACCGTATTGATTGCCACACGAAGCTTTGCCGAGTTCGGATATCCGGCCGTATACCACGCCGCATGCTTACGGATTTCCCGGATTCCGATGTATTCTCCCTTGAACTCCAGCATCATTTGCGCATGACGCAGTATCATCTGCACAACCTCTTCTGGTGACGGCTTCGCCAAATGCTCTCCCGTTTCAAAAAAATGCAGGATCTGTTTAAAAATCCAAGGATTTCCCTGCGCCCCGCGCCCGATCATAAAACCGTCGCAGCCGGTCTGTTCCTGCATGGCAATGACATCCTCCGCGCACAGAAGATCCCCGTTTCCGATAACCGGGATGCTGACTGCCTCTTTGACCTGACGGATAATGTCCCAGTCTGCTTTTCCTGAATAATACTGTTCTCTGGTTCTTCCATGCACGGCAACTGCTGCCGCTCCGGAAGCCTCCGCTATCTTTGCCATCTCCACTGCGTTGACATGGTCATCGTCAAAGCCTTTCCGGATTTTGACCGTGACCGGCTTTTTTACTGCTTTCACGGTTTTTTCAATAATCTCCCCTGCCAGACACGGATTTTTCATCAGGGCGGAGCCTTCCCCATTATTGACAATCTTTGGAACCGGACAGCCCATGTTCAGATCCAGTATATCAAACGGCCGGTCTTCGATCTGATGTGCAATTCCCGCTACAATCTCCGGATCCGAACCGAACAGTTGCAGGGATACGGGGTTTTCCCGCGGATCAATCGTCAAAAGGCTTTCGGTATTGCGGTTCTTGTAGAGAATGGCCTTTGCGCTCACCATCTCCATACATAAAAGACCTGCGCCCTGCTCCTTACACAACAGGCGAAACGGCAAATCCGTCACCCCTGCCATGGGCGCCAGTATCAGATTGTTCGGCAGTGTTACGTTACCAATTTTAAGCTGCTTTATCATTCTACTTTTCTTTCCGGCTTTGTTTCTTATAAATCAGATAAGTTCCTTTGAGCGTCAACATCGGATCATAAATATCAACTGCATCCAGCTCGTCTGCGATCACTCTTCCAAGTCCTCCGGTCACCACCGTCTTAATATTGCTTTGTCCGGTTTCTTCCTTGACTTTTCTGATGATGTATTCAGTCTGCCCGATCTGCCCATAAACAATACCGGACTGCATACTTGAAATCGTATCTTTGCCAAGGATGCGGTTTGGTTTTTTAATCTCAATTTCAGGAAGCTTTGCTGCGTCCTCCCACAGCGCTTTTGCCGAGATGCGGATTCCCGGTGCTGTGATTCCACCCAGAAAGGCTCCGGTTTCATCAATATAATCATAGGTTGTGGCTGTTCCGAAATCGATGACAAGCACAGGTCCTCCATAGATTTCGTAAGCGCCCACGGCATCCACTATACGGTCTGCCCCAATCTGCTGCGGATTCGGTGTCACCACCTTAATTCCGGTCTTAATCCCCGCTTCCACAATAATTGGGGTAATATGAAAATACTTAATCAATCCACTGCTCAGCGAATGCATGATATTCGGCACAACCGAGCATATGATTGCATCCTGAATATCCGTCTGCTTGATATCATTCTGTTCCAGCAGATTGGAAAGCAACATACCATACTCATCCGAAGTCCGCGGCATTTTTGTCGTGATTCGAAAAGTTGCCGTCAGTTCGTCTTTGTCAAACACACCACAGGTTATATTGGTATTTCCCACATCAATTGTTAATATCATTTATCGGATCCTCCTCGTTGTTCTTTCCGGTCTCTGCAATTTCTGCTTTATTCATCTTCCCATCCTTCTCCAAGATAAAGGATACGATAGTATGTCTCTATGGCCTCCAGCATGTCGCGCTTTTCATTCTGATACTGCTTGATTTTAAGCACGCTTCCGATCTCGTCATAGAAATAATCGCCCTCCTCACAGGAGGTACGAAACTGCAGACAGCCGTCTTCATCAAAGACCAACTCCAATACGCCTCCCACATCCTCTGTATAGAGCACACACATAATCTTTAACTCTTCACGGATGGATTGCGGAAGTCCCTCAAAATTCGGATTTAAATAAAACTTTTTCTGATATGCGTTTGATACGCACAATGTCACTTCTTTAGACATATCCGTATATTCCTCTCACCGAAACCTCACCGGAGGATACCAGCTTACGCGATTCCCATGTATCCACGATGAGCTCTCCCTTATTTGTAACCCCCATTGCCTTTCCGTCAAACGGTTCCTTGGGATCCAGCACATGCACCTGCCTCCCCATATTGACCAGCAATGCATTATATTCCTTCTGCAATCTGCTGATATCCTCTGTCTCCAGAAAAACAGCATATGTCTTCTCAAATTCCTCCAGAAATGCTTCAATAATTCCTGCCCTGTGAAAATGTTTCCCGCTTTCCAGAAAAAGGGAGCTTGCCGTATCGGAAATCTCCTCAGCAAAGCTCTCATTATGAACGTTAATACCGATTCCGATTACAATATGATTGATGCAATCAAACTGCACACTCATCTCTGTCAGAATTCCACAAATTTTCTTTCCGTTCAATACAATATCATTCGGCCACTTAATCTGAACCTCTTCCCCCGTCTCTCTCCGGATTCCTTTCGCCAGCGCGAGCGCCGCAACCAGAGTCAGCATGGATGCATGATTCGGGTGAATGTCCGGTTTCATCATCAGCGTCATATAAATATCCGTTCCTTTTGGCGAAATCCAGACTCTGCCTCTTCTGCCTTTTCCGGCAGTCTGCTGATTTGCAACCACTAATACCCCGGACGGATAACCTTCCTCCGCCAGCTCCTTTGCTTTCGTGTTTGTGGAATCTATGCTTTCATAGTAAAAGATTTCATTTCCCGCCCACCCGGTATTCCGGATACTCGAAAGTTCTATCTTATCAATCAAATCCGGAACCGACAGCAAATGATACCCTTTATTCTGCACTGCCTCGATTTCATATCCGGCATCCTTGAGCTGATTCATTACCTTCCAGACCGCAGTTCTGGATACTCCGAATTTATTGCACAGCTCCTGCCCGGAGACGTACCCATCCGTCTCCCGCAGCATTCTAAGTATTTCTGTTTTCATAATATCATCCCTAGTCAGATAATGTCGCTTTCATGATTGCCTTGATGGAATGCATCCGGTTCTCCGCTTCATCAAAAACAACGGAATTTTTTCCTTCAAATACTTCATCCGTAACCTCCAGCTCAGAGAGTCCGAATTTTTCATATACCTGCTTACCGATGGTGGTCTTCAGGTCATGGAACGCCGGAAGGCAGTGCATAAAGATGGCCTCCGGTTTCGCATTCGCAAATGCCTCACGATTTACCTGATACGGTTTTAAATCCTGAATTCTTTCTGCCCAGACTTCCTCCGGCTCTCCCATGGACACCCATACATCCGTATAAATTACGTCCGCATCTTTGGTTGCTTCCGCTACATTATCCGTCAACGTAATGGTTGCGCCCGTGGTGGATGCCACATCCGCACAATAATCTACCAGCTTTTTATCCGGATAATACTTTGGATTTGTGCATGCGACAAAATGCATTCCCAGCTTCGCGCAGGTCACCATAAGCGAATTTCCCATATTATAACGGGCATCTCCCATATAAACAAATTTCACGCCCTTTAATCTGCCCAGATGTTCCCGAATCGTCAGCATATCTGCAATCATCTGTGTCGGATGCGCCTCATTGGTCAGTCCGTTCCACACCGGAACTCCTGCATACTTGGCAAGTTCCTCCACGATATCCTGTTCAAATCCCCGATACTCTATTCCATCAAACATCCGGCCCAGCACACGCGCAGTATCCGGAATGCTCTCCTTCTTTCCAATCTGGGAACCGCTCGGATCCAGATATGTAACGTGCATTCCCAAATCATGGGCTGCCACCTCAAAGGAGCAACGGGTTCTGGTACTTGTTTTTTCAAAAATCAATGCTATATTTTTTCCAACCAGACTGTCATGCATCACTCCCTGCTGCTTTTTCTTCTTAAGCTCTTCCGACAGATCAATGAGATGCAGGATCTCCTCCGGTGTAAAATCCATCATTTTCAAAAAATTCCGTCCCTTTAATGTCATTGCTTTTCCTCCTTATCTCCTTTGATACCATATTTGACAGTTATTTTACTCCATTTGAAGCAATATTACAAGAAAGAAAGCGCCGGTTCTGTACCAACGCTTTCTTTTTATCTCTCTGTTAATTTTAATAAAAGACGAGTGCACCGATTACCGTGCCCGCATGTCCGCTGGATGCAAGCTTAAAACTCTTCGCGCCTCCGGTCGGATCACTTCCGCTCAACGCTGCCCGCGCCGCCTGTCTTGCGCTGGAGCTTACTCCGCTGGCAAGTCTGGACTCTAATCTTCCGGAAGATGCCGGTCCGAACTGTCCTCTCTGATAAATAACTCCGTAAATGGAATTCGGATAACTTCCGCTGTGCACACGATTGACAACAACTGCACCAACCGCCGTCATACACTGTACACCCTCACCGCCTGCTTCACATTGAACCAATGCTGCAAGCAATGTCTCTTCGTCTGCAGATGCTGCCAGTGATGTTCCCTGCGAATCGGAGGACGGAGCTTTCTGTCCGTTACTGCTTGCAGAAGCATTTTCCTTTTCCTTCTGTTCGGCTGCCTTTTTGGCTTCTTCCGCCGCTTTCTCCTCTTCTATGGTTACTGCCTTACCGGTCTTTAATCCGATCTCCACATACTCCTCGCTTACATAGCAGGTCTGTGAATCAACCTTAACCGCAACCCAGCCTTCTTTTTCATCCGCCTTGGTATCGACAATTAATTTCTCACCTGTTGTGACTGCTTTAATAACCTCTGCGTCCGTACTTGGAGACTTCCGGATGCGAAGTCCGTCAATCTGAACATTTGCAACGGTTTTGCAATGCTTCTTCGCATACTTTAAGGCATCCGTTCCCATCACACAGAATTCGTTTTTCACATATCCTTTTACGCTTCCGGAAGCAATCTTTGTCCATGTACTTCCTTCTTTTTTAATAAGCGCCCTGTCACCTTTGTACATCTTTCCGACAATATCGGAATCACCGTCTGCCTCAGCCCGGACATACAGGAAATCGTCCACTTTCGCCATGAGCTTATCCTGCCACTCCTTCTCTTCCTCCGAAACAGATTCCTCTGTGTCCTCTGTTCCCGCTGAAGCCACCATCTCAATATCCTGCTTCTCAACAGAAATAGCAAAGTCGAAATAATCTGCTGCTTCTGATTCATATCCATTCAGCACGGTTGCCACTCCGGCAATTCCGTTTTGATCTAACTGTTCTTCTGCTACGGTTCTGTTTCTATCCGCAGCTTCTGTTCCGTTACTCATTACCGCGGTGATTCCCAATGCAACTGCAAGCCCTGCTACTACTACACTGTCCATCACCTTTTTGTTTGCTTTCATGAATTCAACCTCGTTTCGTGTTTTTCCTGCTTATTCTATGCAGTTAGTATTGCACTTATGTTAAGATTTTAAACATTTTATTTCAAATATTACGGCTTTGTTACAATGGCATTCTAACATATCGCTTTCTTTTTGTCAAATTTTTGAAATATTTTGGGTTTTTCTCTCCACATCTGCTTATTTTTTGCATTTAAAATGGGCGCATCCAACACGGACACACCCATCAACATTTTTAAATATTACAAATTTTACAGTCTTTTTAATAATTCGGCTCTGGCTTCCTCATATCCAGGCTTGCCAAGAAGCGCAAACATATTCTTCTTATAACTTTCCACACCCGGCTGATTGAATGGATTCACACCAAGCAGATATCCGCTCACACCAACTGCAAATTCGAAGAAATAGAACAACTCTCCCAGATAAAATTCATTCTGCTCCGGAACCTTAATCATAAGATTTGGAACATTTCCATCTGTGTGTGCTAAAATTGTTCCGTTCATCGCACTGCGGTTAACGAAATCCATGTTCTTTCCTGCAAGATAATTCAGTCCGTCCAGATCTACCGGCTCTTCCTTTATCACAACTTCCTCACGGGAGGTCTCAACATTCAATACCGTCTCAAACATCAGACGGGACCCGTCCTGAATAAACTGTCCCATGGAATGAAGATCTGTGGTAAGATCCACTGATGCCGGGAAAATACCCTTCTGATCCTTACCTTCGCTCTCTCCGTAAAGCTGCTTCCACCACTCTGCTATATAATGGCAGCTTGGCTCATAATTGGCAAGCACCTCAACAGACTTTCCTTTACGGTGCAAAATGTTACGAATAGCCGCATACTGCAATGCATCGTTGTCTGCAAATTTCTGCTCTAAGGCAAGCTTTCTTCCCTCTGCAGCACCTTCCATCAATTTATCGATATCTGCTCCGCTTACTGCAATCGGAAGAAGTCCTACTGCCGTAAGAACTGAAAATCTTCCGCCCACATCATCCGGAACAACGAAAGTCTCGTATCCTTCCTCTGTTGCCAGATTCTTAAGAGCTCCCTTTTCCTTATCGGTTGTGGCATAAATTCTCTTTGCTGCCTCTTCTTTTCCGTACTTCTTTTCAAGCATTTCTTTGAATAAACGGAATGCAATTGCCGGCTCAGTTGTTGTTCCGGACTTTGATATAATGTTAACGGAAAAATCCCGATCTCCAATGACATCAACCAGCCCTTTTAAATAGGTTCCGCTGATGCTGTTGCCGGCATAGTAAATCTCCGGAGTTTTACGGTCATCCTTGCTCAGATTGTTGTAAAATCCATGTCTTAAAAACTCAATTGCCGCTCTTGCACCAAGGTAAGAACCGCCAATACCGATTACTACCAGTACCTCGGAATCCGACTGTATCTTCTTTGCTGCTTTCTTAATTCTTGCAAACTCATCCTTGTCGTAATCAACCGGCAAATCTATCCAACCCAAAAAATCATTACCGGCTCCTGTCTTTGCAACTAACCGCTCCTTAGCGTCTGCGACAAGATTCTCCATATAGGAGACTTCTTCGTCACTGATAAATGCGGATGCTTTGGAATAATCAAATGTTACTTTTCCCTTGCTCATCTTTGTTCGCACTCCTTTTTCTGAATTCCCCGCAAAAACATATTCTCTCTCTTGTCTGTATTCTAGCAGAGCACATATCAATTTTCAAGGAAAAATTTCCCTCAGAACCGTTGATATTATCTGATTTTCTTCCTCTTCCTTCTGTTTTACCCGATTTTCCTCATTCCACTCCGAAATCTTTTCCAAGTGCTTGTCCCGTTCTGCCAGCAAATTTCCTTCCATACGCTTTGCTTCCTCCCTCAACTCCCTTCTTAATAAAGCTATTTGACGAAGCATTACAAGAAACAGAATTGTCGAGAAAATCTGTAGCGCAATAATAATTCCTGCTGTGATTTCATTTTGAAATGTTTGTATCCATGTCAGGATTGTCATAATTGCCCCTCTCTTTCATACAATATTTATACGTCAATTATAATGAAAGAACCCTGCCTTCGGAATATCCTTTCGGTCGCAAGTTTCGACAAATTGCACTGGGGCCGCCTTGACATTTTCCTGCGAAGGTATAATATATTGTCTGTTCAGAATCTCTCGAAGCATTCACTGCTTAGAGCGTAAAACATGATTTATAGTGAGGAAGTTTTTAATGGAAAAAACAAAGAAAATCGTAATGACCGGAGGCGGAACAGCCGGTCACGTCACTCCAAACATTGCTTTAATGCCGGCCTTACAGGAGGCAGGTTATGATATTACTTATATTGGTTCCTACAACGGCATGGAAAAAGAGCTGATAGAAGCACAGCATATTCCGTATATCGGTATTTCGTCCGGCAAACTGCGCCGTTACTTTGACTGGAAGAATTTTTCAGATCCTTTCAAGGTTTTAAAAGGATACTCCCAGGCTGTTTCTATCTTAAAAAAGCTCAAGCCGAATATTGTATTCTCAAAAGGTGGATTTGTCTCTGTACCGGTGGTTCTCGCCGCCAAAAAATGTAAAATTCCGGCAATTATCCATGAATCAGACATCACCCCGGGACTGGCAAACCGTATCGCAATACGCGGTGCAAAAAAAGTGTGTTGCAATTTCCCTGAGACTATGCAATACCTTCCTTCGGAAAAGGCCGTCCTTACCGGTTCTCCGATTCGACGCGAGCTCTTCTCCGGAGATGCCGAAGCTGCCCTTCGTTACTGCGGCTTCCCAAACCATGACAAACCGGTTCTTCTCGTTGTGGGTGGCAGTTCCGGCTCAAAAGTAGTCAACCAGGCGGTTCGTGAGATTCTTCCGGAACTGTTGGAACAATTTTATGTTATTCACCTCTGCGGAAAAGGCAATCTGGATAATCAGCTTAACGGAATTATCGGATATGCTCAGTTTGAATATGCCAATGCAGAACTTACGGATATGTTTGCACTTGCGGATATGGCTGTATCCCGTGCCGGTGCCAACTCTATTTGTGAACTTTTGGCTTTGCACAAACCAAATATTTTGATTCCGCTCTCTGCCGCAGCAAGCCGCGGTGACCAGATTTTAAATGCAAAGTCCTTTGCAAAACAGGGATTTTCATATGTAATTGAAGAGGAAAACCTGACGAAACAGTCACTTCTTGATGCGATTAAAGAAGTATACACCAACCGTGAAACATATATCAAAGCAATGTCTGACAGCGGTCAGATGGATTCTATCAAAACAATTCTGGATTTGATTGAAAAAGAAGCAATTCATTAAATATTACCCGGAGCCGGAAAATCCGGCTCCGTTTTTTGCTCTTTACATGCTCATTTCTTTACAAATGCTCTTCATCTCTTCTTCCGAAAGATTCAGATGTTCCCAATCCAAAATTGCATTATCCCCTGCGTATCTTGGAATTAAATGAATATGAAAATGGAACACGGTCTGACCTGCGGCCTCTCCGTTGTTTTGAAGTACATTGTAACCATCGCAGCCCAGTACATTCTTCTCATGCGTAATTACCTTCTTGGCAAGTTTCGCAGCTTTTCCCAGCACTTCATCATCAATCTCAAACATATTCGCATAATGCTGCTTTGGCAAAATAAGCGCATGCCCCTTCGTCGCAGGGCTGTTATCTAAGATTACCCGAAAATCCTCATCTTCAAATATCGTGTTTGTCGGAATATCTCCATTGGCCAATTTACAAAAAATACAGTTATCGTCTTTCATCTTTGTCCTCCTGTTACCATATGATTATAGCTGCTTAAAACACAAAAAGCTGATCCAACATACGCAGAATCTTAAAATTGCCTTTCGCTGTCATCTCTCCGGTCATAAATGCTCTCTGAAAGGTCATTCTGCCATCTATAATGGACTGCATGACTTCATTACTTACCTTTGCAATTACATCCACGTCATCTTCCTCTCCATAATGCAGTTCCAGTTCTCCATCATGGACGCCCATATAAAGAGGAGACTTCTTTCCCTCAATAATAAAGGAATAGCTCGCCGTGAAATCTCCGGTCGGAACAAAATGACTCTCCAGTTCCTTGATATAAGAATGGTCTCCATCCATTGCCGGTTTTCCCAACATATCCTTGAACATGGAAGCCAGCTCCTCAATATCCTCTTTCTGCTGCTTCACATAAGTATCATCCGATACATACTTGGACAACTGCTCACTTTCCTGCGGGGTAAGATTCAACTGTTGTGTTCTGAGTACACTCTGCTTCACCGCCTGATTACTTGTCGGAAGGCTCTTAATCTTTTGCGATATGGTACGATAAAGATTCTCCGCTTTCTTTTCTATAATCAAACTGTAATCTTTATTCATCTCGAACGTAACCATATCTTCAACATACCCGCACAATCCGGAACAAGGAAGTCCTCCTAAGATTTCCCACGCATTGGAAAGCGTAGATTCCCCTTCCCTCTCTCCATATGTTGTTGACATGACAATCGGCTGCATATAAGTCTGGCTGATTTTCTCTTTGTCTCCATACAGCCAGCACGCATCAAGAAACTGCTGCATATAACCGCCAATTCCCAACCATTCAATGGTTGTGGCAAGAATAATTCCATCTGCGTCTTTAAAAGTCTGTGGAAGTGTTGCAATCTCATTTTTGTGCTCATAAATATTGAATCTCTCCACAGATACCCGAAGCTCCCGGAGTACATCCTCCATCTTGTTCAATACATACAAAGTCGGATCATCCAATAAACCTCTTCCGCCATAATAAATATTTATCTTCATTTGTGTTTCTCCTTATTGCTGGTACAACAAATATTAAATTTCTGATACTAATTAGTATAGGGATTTCCCCCGTTAAAATCAACCGTTTTTGCCCGCTTCCGATACAGAATTATTCCCATAAGAAATCCCATCAGAAGACCTCCGAGATGTCCCCAATTATCCACATCCCCGCTTCGGACTCCGTAATACAGGCTGATTACGATCATAAACAAAAGTCCCTTTCCCGTCAGTGTCTCATATCTTCCTTTATGCCGGATCACAATCCAGAGCAGTCCTCCGATAATACCAAAAATCGCTCCTGACGCCCCCGCCGATACTGCATAATCACCACTGTAACACATCTGAAGATAAGAAAGTATGCTCCCTCCAAGTCCGGAGATAACATAAAACAATAAATACTTTATGTGCCCCAACGCATCCTCCAAAATCACTCCTGCACATACCAGAATCAGCATATTATTCAAAATATGTTCAAATCCAAAATGCATAAAAGTAGCTGTCAGCAATCTCCAATACTGACCTTCCATAATATAAGGCGGCCATATTGCTCCCTTTTCCACCATAAATGCGGCATCATTTGTATCTCCCAATATCTCCAGAATAAGATATACCGCAACATTGATGATCACAAATATGGCAGTTATAAATGGCTTTTTAATTTTTCCCTGTTGCATCCCGTATCCTCTACTTTTTTATTATACCTAAGTATACTCACTTTACCCGGCAAACACAAGGGAATATTGCCTATACAAAACGATATCGCACATCTGCAAAACGAATCACATCATTGTTCGATAATCGTCTTTTCTCCTTATATGCAAGAGGTTCGTCATTCACAAATGTTCCGTTCGTCGAATTCAGATCTTCTATATAATATGCATCCTCCGCTCTCTCAATCTGTGCATGAAGCTGGCTGATGGTATCACGTTCAATTCGAATCTCCACCTCCTGTCCCTGCCCGATTCGCATCAATCTGCTTTCAATGCGAATGTCGTTTAACTGTTCATTTCCCTGATATAACAAAATTCCTCTCGGTTTTCCCTGATAATTGTTCAGGCATACCGTCGGCCGAATAATCGGCTCCCGGGGAATATAAATCTCTTCTTCCGGATAGACCACCTCCGGCACTTCTTCTCGCTTTTTTGCCTTCTTGTTTTCTTTTTCCGCTTTTTTCTTTGTTGGTTGGTCAAAAATTCCCCATTCCGTCAGCTTTTTCCGCAAAAGGCTCACAATATCAGGCTTTTCTGATTTCTTACTTTTACATTTCGGCTTTCTTCTTTTCTCGCAATTACTTTTTCTTATCTCCGATGACACATCTATTGCTTCCTCGGAAATACCCTGCACATATCCTGTCGGTTCCGTAACAGGTGCTGCCTCTCTTTTCTCTGCCGTAAGTTCCCGTTCTCTCGCCGCCGTAATTCCATCACGGATATCCGTTATGGAATATCCCTCTTCCAGAGTTTTTTCATAGATTCCATAGGCCGCTTTGACTGCTGCCGGATCTTTGTGATCCACTTTGGTCAAAAGGAACTCCATGAGCTGCTCAAACTCCTTCTCTACCCTTCCCGTGCTTCCCGGATATATGGTAAATATAAATTCGCGATTGCTGTTCGTGATAAATATCAGTTCCGGATCCAGTATCAGACAATTGGTTTTTACCAGATTCCATTCCAGAATTTCCATCTCATTGCAGATACTGATAATCATACGCTCAATAAACTCAATTCCGACATCCTTCATTCTGCAATAGGTATCTAACGACTGTTTCCCAGAAATGTTATACCAATACTGTCCATTCCCATTCACATACGCTTTTTCCACGGCAAGCAGTCCCGGCAATTTTCTCTGCAACATCAGGCGCTCATCCAGCCCCGCATTGATTCCGGCCGGAATCTTCATATAGCTTCCCGTAAGATTTCTCTCGTACACAATCTCCCGATTAATCATTTTTCACCTCATCCACTATCTGAAACTTATAAAAATTCTCCACTTCCCACATATCTGCAATCTCCTCCTGTTCCTTTTGGTCTCTCACTTCAATATACAAAGCGATACTGATGCGCATTGCCAATGCCATTGCAGCAAGAAACAAAGGAACGATTACTGCGGCTTCCACGGTATAACTGGCTTTCCATTTTTTCATCTTCTCCTCCTGTTCTCCGATTGTTCAGGCAAGCTCCGTAATTACCAGTCCGATAAGCAAAAAAGGAACAAACGGTATCTGTGTTTTTTTGCCCCTATGCTTCACCAGCAATAAGAAAAGAGCTACGATTCCTGCAACAGTTATCGCCATCATACACAGACCGGCAATTTGCTCTCCCGGCAGAAAGCATCCAAGACACAATATGGTAAGTCCATCACCATAGCCAATACTCTCCTTTGTCAGCCATGCAAGAAAAAGTGTAAAAATTCCCGGAAGAAATCTTAAAATAACCGTCCAGTCTGTCCAGTCTCCCGCCAGAAGTGACAACAAGACTCCTAGTCCTCCCATAATCAATAGCGGCAGTGAACCGATTTCTTTCTTTCGTAAATCTTCAATTCCAACAACAACCAGTCCCCCAATCAGTACCCCCAGCCGTATATTCAATAAAATCTCTTTCATTCTCCTCTTCCTTTACTCACCTTTCTGAGCTCCGCATTTTGAGCAGGGACCTCTTGCACCGACATCCGAAATGGATATCATATATACAGTCCTTTTTAATCCGCTGCATGACAGACTTGCATGATAGCAGGTTCCGTAATCTGTGATATATACAACAGACGGAGTGTTGCAATTTGCCGCGCACTCGGCACACGCGTAGTATTTGTGACCGCTTTTATTTCGTAACCCGCCCGTTTCCGCAGAATTTACCGCCTGAATTGTCAAATCCAGATAACTGCAATTGCGATTTCTATGATAAACAACTCCTGTTTCTGTTACATATACATAATCCTCCACGCATCCATTTTCGCAATCTCCGGTCCACTTTCTGCTTTTACTGGCTTGTGAAATCTCAATTCCTTTTACGAAGAAAAAGTTAATTGGTAATTTAACAAAGTAGTCTGCCTGTATGTCTATGTACTGTTTGGACATATCTGACCTCAACAGTGAAATGCCTGTATTGCCTCCTTTTATGTATTTATCCGGCAATTCATACTTAGACAGTTCCTTGCGAAAAAACGCTTCCGCAGAAGCTCTGAGTGCAATCGGAGATTCCACTGCGGATGCCTCACAAGCCGTCTTCCTGCTGGCATATATCAATGCCTCCTGAACCTGAGTCTGAATCTGTATTACCCGGAAGAAGAACAATATTGCCACAAAAAAACCCGCCATCAGCGGCAGAATCACTGCCGCTTCCAGCGTATAAGAACCCTTTTGCCGGGTACATAGGGATGCCCTTTTGCAGCAAGTTCTTGCGAATTTTCTATTTTGATTACAGTGCAAATTCTCCGGCTCTGGGAAAGCGTGATGTTCTCTTCTTCTGCAAAAAGACATCCTTATATACCCTCCTTCCCTGTGAGATAACTATACTCTGCTTTTGTCTGTATCCGAAAGTTGTCACATTTCTTTTCCAGCAAAGTCACAAACCCCAATGCAACTGTACGGTATTCATAAGTTGCCTGCATCTTTGTCTGGCAGACTACATGATCCATCCGGAACAATTCATATCCCTCTGTCAGTCTGACTGCCGCTTCCTCCACATCCATTGCCCGCATAGACAATTGACTCTCACCGTGCGTAAGCAGAAGTAATGCCAGAAACTCCTGATATGAAAGTCCATGTGCACAATTTTTCGCTTTACTCCAGCCGGAAAGCAATTCCCCCAGCGATGACAAGTTTGATGTCCAGTCAAAATCGCTCTTGATAAATGCTATTTTCCCGCCTGATAACAGAGTCCTCACGTCAAGTACGCTCTCCGCGTAAGCCCACGCAGCAAGAATTGCGTACTTTACCACTTCTATTACAACCGGATTCAACGATGCCGCCGCAATCGCAGTTGCCATCGCAAGTGCTTCTGCCTGTTTTTCCGGAGATGCCATAAGCGTGGCCATATTGGAAGCCTCCCGCATTGCCAGAAGTTCTCCCACCACCACTCGCAGATTCTCAGAATCCTTGGATTTTCCGGCAATCAGATATTCCAGCTCATAGTCCAAACCACGGTTCCCCTTCGCATTGGTATAACACGTTAAATAGTTTACAAAATATTGATTCAATAAAACTTTATCGTACCAGCCTCCTGTTTCTGTAACATTCGCAGTTCCTTTTTCCAAAGTCCTGTGTGACACCGCCCGGCTCAGATTAAGTGCCTTTCCGGATACTTTTGCGCTATCCGGAAGAACCTGTGACAAAACACCGTCCTTCTTGGCTTCCGAGACAACCGTTAAAACATTCTCATCTTCCGTTTGCTGAGCTTCTTCCTTACTACTCTGCGCCGTTCCTTTTCTGCTTTTTCCCTTTCGGTTTAATTCCTGAAGCACATCATCAATACTCTCATCCGAATCTCCGTATTTTTTTGTAACTTTCTTCGCCGCTTCGTAATCACTGTACACGCTTTTCGCTGTCTCGTAACCGATATTCTGCTTCATATATTCACATACTGCTGTCGCAAATACTCTTCCTCCCTGATCTGTCATAAGCGTATAAGAGGAAAACTCTCCATCCGTCATCGCTGCACACAAAAGACTTACTCCGGGGAACAAAGCAATCCTGCCCTTGCTCCCCAGGTTGTCTCCCGTAAGATTACGAAGTTGTGCCTCACAGTTGTTAAATGAGAAAGCGCCTCTTGAATCAGCCGCGGTAAATCCCAAAAGATGGTAAGTATCCCACAGTGGACTGCAATAATCCGCAAATATCGATTCCAAAACAGAATCACTGTTCATCTGTAGTATCTTTTCATATTCTCTGTGCCGCGCCGCCTCAAAAAGAGTAAACAGAAGTTGTGCTATCAGCATAATAGATAAAGCCGCAAATACTGTAATACTTCCTCTTTTTCTCACTAAATCTCTCCCGCTCTCTCCCTAACTGTTGAAAAAATATCATTGACAAGTGACTGCAATCTGTTTTTAAAGATTAGTACAAGCCCAATCAGTACCACCACAATCAGCACCATTTCTACAACTCCCACACCGTCTTCATCCATGATAAAATTCTTAAATCCTAACATAACTTTCTCCTCCTTATACGTTAAATGACATAATTGCAGGAACCATAATAATAGCAATTACAATTCCAAGCATTATCATAAGCGGCAATAGCATCTTTGTCCCGGCCTCCTCTCCAAGCTTCTTGGCTATTGCTTTGCGCTCTTCCAAAGCTGTCTCTGATTCCCGGTTCAGAAGCTGGCACATTCCCCGGCTTCCTGTCTGCAGATTTTGAATCAGAATACGAATAAGTCTCTGGTATACCGGCAATTCCACACGGTCTGCGAACTTCTGATATGCCCTGCGCTCACTTTCCCCGTCACAAATCTCATAGTTTGTAACAACCATCTCCTCAAAGATATATCGCTTCGCAATCTCCCTTTTTTGCCTTTTATCAAGATATTGCGCGGAAATTCTGCTCCAAGCCTGTTTCAAAGACATTCCGGCTCCCAACAAAATCAGCAATTTACTAACTACTTCAGAATAATCCAAAAGCATCTGCTCTTTTCGCAGCTTTTGCTCGGTTCTTTTTCGTTCTGCCGCAACAAAGCACAACAGAACCAGCACTACAATCTCAAAAAATAAAACCTTCCAGACAAGATGCTCCTTCTTCTCACTCCACCGCAGCCGGACTCCGTCAACCTGCTCCGGCAGTGTAAGCAGATCCTTACCCTTTTTGGCACTCTCTGTTTCAATTGCTGCATCAATATCCTTCAACAACTGCTCTTCTTCAGACAATTCCGGCGGGTATATATGAAACGAAAATACATAGGACTCTTTTTCCTCAGCACATTTCAATTCTGCAGTCGCCTGCACAATCTGCCCTTCTTTTGCCAGATCCTCTGAAATAATTGTTCCGTCGATATCCACATATTCATAACTGTCCAGATTCCATTCCGCTTTTACCATCCCTTTTGCATAAGATGTGTGCATGTGCACCGGTTTCGTAACATAATCTGCCTTCTCTCCTTCTTCAAAAAAGGTCGAATCAATCTCTTTCTTTGCCTGCGCAAAATATTCTTTTGCTCCTTCTGCTGTAATTCCGGAAGCAGGAATAGTTAATTCGTAATTATATTTTTCTAATATTCCTTCCGCATCCAGTTCAAGCTCTACCTGAACCGCACTGCTTCCCGGGCTTCCCCGAATAATTTGATTTTCTTCATTCAGACAATATTCCGACTGCTCTGCATAACCTGCCATAACAAGAAACAATATGCAGATAATTCCAATTTCCACTATTTTCTTCTTATTCATCCCGCCTCCTACTACATTTTTATCATGAGTATCTTTTCTGCCAGAAGAATTGCTGCGCCATATGCCAACAGGCAAAGTGTCATAAACAGAATTCCCGGCACATTTCCATACAAAATATCCAGAAATTCCATTGAGGAAATTTTTAGATACGCAAGGATAAACATGGGAATGACATTCATCACCTTTTGCTCCATCTTTCTGGATGCAACCAGTACTTCTATTTCCCGTTCCGTATCGTAACGTGCCCTCATATGATCCGATGTTCCCTCAATAATCGTGACAAAATTGCCTCCGCTTCGTTTGGCAAACGAAAAGACTTCGGAAAAACCGGAAATATCCGAATTGCCACAACGAACTGCAAAGTCTGCCAGAAGCTGTTCAATCGGAATATTTAATTCCAATGAGCGATTCATTTCGGACAATTCCTGATACATATAAGATTCTTTCCCGTGAAGTGCCTCCGCCTCCTTCTCTGCCTCCCGCCATGCATTTTCCATGGAAACTCCTGCCTGCAAAGCTGCACTGATGGTCCGAAGTGCGTCAAGAAATTCTTTTGCCAGCTTATTCTGCATCTGCTCTAATCCTGTTTGCTTCTGTCTTTTTTTCATAATGACATATAGAACCGGAAACAATAGCATCCCCCAGAAACTTCCATAGAATAAAAATGCAATGACTGCAGACAGCAGCACTCCACACCCCATACATTTCAATTTTTCTTTACCTGTCAGCTTGTACGTTCTGTAATCCATAACTCGTATTCTCCTTCAAATTCTCCGGAAGCTCCATCCCTGCCATAATCAGTTTTTCCTTTTTCTGCAATGCGCCCTTTCGAACAAGCTCCCATTTTCCCTCTTCTCCACACAGACAGTAAATTGGTGATAGAATGATTTCTCCCTCTTTCATTCCGAGAACCTCCGTAATCTCTAATACTCTGCGGCTTTTGTCTGACAATCTGCCCAAGTGTACAATGAGATCGATTCCGGAAGCGATCTGCTGTCTGATTGCCGTAATCGGAAGCTCCATGCCCATAAGCACCATCATCTCCAGACGGGAAAGAATATCGCGGCTCGAATTGCCATGGGCTGTCGTAAGCCCTCCGTCATGACCGGTATTTAAACTTTGCAACATGTCAAAGGTTTCTGCACCTCGACACTCTCCCACGATAATTCGATCCGGCCGCATACGCAAAGCAGTCCGAATCAGATCGCGAATGGTTATGGGTACAGCTCCTTCCATATTGGAATTGCGCGTCTCAAGACGAACCAGATTCCGAATTCCCTGGATCTGTAATTCTGCAGAATCTTCAATTGTAATAACTCTCTCATCCTCTGGAATATACTGCGATAATGCATTAAGAAATGTTGTCTTCCCGGAGCTGGTTCCCCCGGAAATTAAGATACTGTATCGGGCTTTGACAAGCAATTTCAATAGCTGCGCTGCCTCTTCGGAAATTGCCCCGACCGTAATCAGGCGTTCCATATTAAGCGGATGCTCCGGGAACTTACGAATTGTAATCGCGGAACCTTCCAACGCAATCGGTGACAGGACAATGTTTACACGGGAACCGTCCTCCAGTCTTGTATCCACAATGGGATTGGACATGTTAACCACGCGGTTATAACGTCCGACAATCTGCTGAATCACGTCCTGCATCTTCTCTTCACTCGCAAACCCCTGATTCCATTCATATACTCTCCCCGCTTTCTCATAAAAAATATGATTCGGCCCATTCACCATAATCTCCGATACATCTGAATCGTCAATCAGTTCCTGCAGAGCATCCAGCTTACGAAGAGAATTAAATACTCTGCTCTCCATCCGCATTCTCTCCCGCAGTGTAACTGTTTTTCCCATCAGAATGCGGGAAGTCTCTTCCCCAATCAGCTCTTCGATTTCTTCATCCGGCATATCTCTGGACAAGTCCATCCTCTCCAGCACCCGGGTTCGAATCTGCCCGATATAATCATCCAACTGACATCACCCCCGGCATCAGTTTTCGAATGCTGTCCCCAAATTCATTCCATTTCCACTGCTCCACCAGACGCTCACAGGAAATCACGGGACTTGCCATAATCGGAATCTGAATCTGACGAAGCTTTTGAACCATATTCTGATTTCCATGTTTCTCCAACTCCGCCATGAATTCTTTCTCCCTCCACTGCCCAAGCCCGCCCCGGCTCTTCATAAGATAAATTTCCTGACAACTCTCAAGAAGATCAAAGAATCCTACAAAGCGCGAACCCATATTCAAAATAATGGTTTCATAATTCATCTCCTGCCTTAATATCCCGAAAAGCCTCTGATAAGTCTGATTCTGAACCTCACACAGACATTCCGTATTGTTAACCGGGTAAACAACATCCAGCCTGTCAAGGTGACCGATACAGGAGACAATTCTCCCCTTTGAGAATTTCTCTCTGGCTGCCATAACAAGAAGCTCCTCCAATCCCAGCATATTTTCACAATCCATAAGCTGAGACAATCCACTGTTCTCCTGCATATCCACCAGAAGCACTCTCTCTTTTTCGCTTAAAATCGCACCAAGCGTTACCGCAAGCGGAAGCTGATATTCATTTTCAGAGAGCGCATACACTGCCAGAACCTGCATCTTTCCAAGAAGGTTTCCATTCTCCCTTACATTTTTAATCTCTTCCCCGATTTGTTTTAGGATTTCATCCACAATTTTATTAACTTCCTGATACTTATACACAAGACCAATCCCCTTCCTCTGCAGTTCTTCCACATCCTCCTCCGCGTCATAGAGATAGATTACCGGAAGCGAATCCTCTATCCGCATAATTTCTTCCCCACAATCTGACAGCAGAACCGCATCCCATCCGGAACTGTCCTCCCATACTTTTTCCAATTCCGTGTACATATGCAATTCCAACTGCTCCCTAAAATGATTTATAAGACAACCGGTAAACCGGTCTGCATATTCCCGATCTCCGATATAGAGTCCAATCCGAACCCGTTTCATAACTCCTCCTTTCAATCAAAACCTGCCTTATCCCCAATAGCTGTATGCCTGTGCACCGACTACACCAATAAGAATCGCCAGCGAAAAATGCATCAGATTCTTGCTCTCTGCCATCGTCTCCCGATAGGACGATATGTTTCCCCTGAGAACCTCCTTCATAAAAATTCGCCCCTTGAAAAGACTAAACTGCAGATTTCGATGATACAGCATTTTTCCAAGAGAAATCACTGCACCTGCCACAAAAGCGAAAAGCATACAATTCAGCAGCATTTTTAAATTTGTAAATCCACCTACTACGGAAAAAAGTTTGATATCTCCGGCTCCCAATATGCCGAGAAGATACAAGATATATAACGTGATAACCGGAAATGATATATTCAACAGAATATCAATGATTTGTGGTATTCCGCCCTGTAATAAACCGAATACCGTTGCTAAAAGCAGTCCCATGAGAATCAGCCGGTTACTGATTTTCATGCACTTAAAATCCTGAACCACCGCCACAATTAGGATTGTGTACAGTGTCAGCGTCGATGCCCCCTGCATCGCATTCAATTGCATCACCCCTTTGTTGTGAATCGAATTGTAGCATCCCAAAATATGTTTGTCAAGAAGTTTTTAAATTTTTTTGTATAACTTTTCCATTTTTGCTTATACTTGTAAAAAGAGCATGTATGGAAAGCAGGTGATAATGTGAAACTATTCAAAAGCAATTCTGATGCACCGGACGGTTACTCCGTTCTGGTGGACAATCTGCATCAGACTTCCACTGAACTAAAAAATGCATATGACAATCTCCAAAATGTTGTAGATCCCGATCTCATAGACTACTATATCTATCAGGCAAAGGCAGTTCAGATGCGTTACAAATTCCTGCTGGATTGTGTAAAAAAATTAGAGGATTCTTACACGAAGAATCCTCTCTGATTGTCCTCATCCATATAATTTTCATTTAGCACACCCTTTGCATATGTCATTCCGGCATATACCTGCTGGGTATTCTGCATGATTGGTCCGCTGGTGTCCTGTTTCGCAACCTCGGAAAAGGAGCGGTACAGGCGCCGGAGGATTTTTTCTGCCTCTTCCAGACCATCCAGCCCGTTCTGATACAGGGTGCGCGCCAGCTCATTCTTGCAATAGACATAAAGCGCATATAAATTTGCAGACAAATCGTATGTAAAATCCAGACTGTGAATCAGTTCATCCAGAACATTCTGTGACTTACGGACTGCCTCCTTCATCTCATCATGTCTGTCCCCTGCATACGCCTTCTTTGCATCATCCATATATGCAAACAGAATCTCATACATGATGACGATCATCTCACCCGAATTACACTGGCTGAGCCTCCTGGTAAAATCCTGCTTTAACTGATCTTCCATACGCTATCCTCACCCATCATACTACTGCAGCAAAGACAAAACCTGCTGCGGCAGATCATTTGCCTGAGACAAAACAGAAATAGATGCCTGCTCCAGCACATTCTTTTCAGTATACTCCGTCATCTCTTCTGCCATATCGGTATCCATCAGTCCGGAATACGCAGAAGTCATATCTTCCTGTGTCTCTGCCAGACTGTTGATTGCATAATCCAAGCGATTGGAACATGCACCGATTCTGGAACGAATATCATTCAATTTCATAATGGCTTCGTCCAGTCTTATCATCGCATCTTCCGGTCCACCCTGCACCGTTACATCCACCTTATCCAGATACAGACTCTCCGAAGAAACCTCCGGGATTCTCACATCGATCTCCTGATACTGATTTGCGCCCACCTGAATCGTCATGGCTCCGATTGTTGTCACCTCAATATCAACCTGCTGTTTTTTATTATCCTTAAGCATAAAGTCCATGGAAAATCCACCGATATCCGTAACCTTGACACGAAGCCCATCCACAGAAGCCGTTGCTGTATCAGTAAACGCGCTTCCATTGCCCTTGGTCAATTCAACTTTTGCATCTTTTCCGGCTCTCTTCAATGTATAACTGCTGTCAATATCACTCTTGATTACTCCCTGAGCATTGTCAATTCCCAATTGTTCTCCGATTGCTTTGCTGGTCTCAAGAACCAGTTCTCTGGAAGAACCGTATTCTTTCGTCTCAATGTTATACTTTCCATCGTTTGTCTTTGTAGCAACACAGCCTGCCTGCTCTGCGCAATCCCGCAACTGTTGATAAAAATCCTCATCATTTGTTCCCACGGTATACTCCAACACCACATCATTGATGGAAATGGTTCCACCTACCGTCGGTTTTGCAATCGTATAACTTGCTTTTTCTGCCAATTCGGTAACCTCCAGAGAATAATCATCCGGAAGTACATGATCCGATATGTCCATACGCTCTGTCTGCTTCGAATATACACGGACATCCGAAGAACCATCCAGAAGTGTCTTGGCATTGTATTCTGTGTCAGAGGAAATGCGATCCACCTCCTCCGTCAGCTTATCAATCTCTGCCTGCATACTCTTCTTATCCGAATAAGAATTCGTTCCGTTTGCCGCCTGCACGCTCAGCTCACGGATTCTCTGCAAAATGCTGCTGACCTCATTCAACGCACCGTCTGCAATACGGAGTACGGAATTGGCATCTGTCGCATTGGACTCTGCCTGATCCAGACCTTCTATCTGTGCTTTCATTTTCTTGGAGATTGCAAGTCCTGCCGGATTATCTCCCGCCTTATTGATTTTATATCCGCTGGAAAGTCTTTCCATAGAAGCAGTCAGCTTATTTTCTGTTCTAAGAAGCTGACGGTTCGATGTGACAGCCAGCATATTACGATTAATTTTCATATCCGTTCCTTCCCATATCTTTGAGCATCCATGCTCCTTTTATTAACTTTCCCTGTCCTTTTACCTGCATAATATATCGTCAGCTTTTTTCAAAAATTTAACCCCCAAAAGTATAATTTGCATTTGCAGGGAAATCGTATTATAATCCTGTCTTTGACAGTTGAATAGGCAAAAAGACCGCTACAAGCCTTTAATTTCAAGGACTGTAGCGGTTTGGTGTTTCGTTTCGCAATGTAGTAATTTATCTTCCTTTGCTGATTTTTTGAATTTCTTTCATCTTTCGTTT
>JAQXZD010000020.1 GCA_029227035.1 Lachnospiraceae bacterium | reverse complement strand
AAACGAAAGATGAAAGAAATTCAAAAAATCAGCAAAGGAAGATAAATTACTACATTGCGAAACGAAACACCAAACCGCTACAGTCCTTGAAATTAAAGGCTTGTAGCGGTCTTTTTGCCTATTCAACTGTCAAAGACAGGAGTATATCATCACTCTGTTGTCTGTGTCAAACTTTCCTGTAAACAGTTCATATTTTTTGTAAAAAGTGGTATAGTATATCCCATCAGACACAAGGGGGAGCAGCTATGAGTACACTGAATCTGACTTTATTAACCGATCTCTATGAGATCACCATGATGCAGGGATATTTTAAGAATAACAACCGGGATATCGCAGTCTTTGACGCTTTCTACCGAAACAATCCATGCGGCGGCGGCTATGCAATCTGCTGCGGTCTGGAGCAGGTCATTGACTATATTGAGAATCTGCGTTTTGAAGAAAATGATATCGCCTATCTGAGAAGCCTGAAAATTTTCGATGAGGACTTTCTGGATTATCTTTCCAACTTCCGCTTTTCCGGTGACATCTATGCCATCCCGGAAGGCAGCGTTATGTTTCCAAGGGAACCCATGCTCAAGGTCGTTGCTCCGATTATGGAAGCGCAGCTCATTGAGACAGCGGTTTTAAATATCATCAACCACCAGAGCCTGATTGCCACCAAGGCTTCCCGCGTCTGCTGGGCTGCAAGGGGAGACGGTGTCATGGAATTTGGCCTTCGCCGTGCACAGGGGCCGGATTCCGGAACCTACGGAGCCCGCGCTGCAGTCATCGGTGGCTGCAAAGGGACCTCCAATGTCCTGACCGGACAGCTTTTTGATGTACCGGTTCTTGGCACCCATGCACATAGCTGGATTATGAGTTTTCCGGATGAATATACCGCTTTTAAGGAATATGCAAAGCTCTATCCGGATGCCTGTACACTCCTTGTGGATACCTATGACACCTTGAAATCTGGCATCCCGAACGCCATCCGCGTATTCCGGGAAATGCGTGATGCCGGCATCCACTCTGCCAATTACGGTATCCGTATGGACAGCGGAGATCTGGCATACCTGTCCAAGAAGGCTCGCAAGATGCTGGATGACGCCGGTTTTCCGGATGCTGTCATCTCCGCCTCCAACGATCTGGATGAGTATCTGATTGAAAGTCTGAAGCTTCAGGGTGCTGCCATTACTTCCTGGGGCGTCGGCACCAACCTGATTACCTCCAAGGACAACCCGTCCTTCGGCGGAGTGTACAAGCTTGCCGCCATCCGGGATGCGGACGGCAATTTTGTGCCAAAAATTAAATTATCTGAAAACACTGAAAAAGTGACGAATCCGGGAAACAAAACTTTCTACCGCATCTATGACAATGCTACCGGCAAAATCCGTGCCGATCTCATCTGTCTGGCAGAAGAAACTTTTGATACCTCTGCGGATCTCATGATATTTGATCCGAATGCGCCATGGAAGAAAACACTTCTTGCAGGCGGAACTTATCACATGAAGGAAATGCTCATTCCCGTTATCAAAAACGGAAAAGCGATTTATCACTCTCCAAAAGTCATGGATATCCGCGAATTCTGCAATCAGGAAAAGGAAACCCTGTGGGATGAGACAAAGCGTTTTGTCAATCCACATGCCATCCATGTGGACTTGTCACAAAAGCTCTATGATATGAAAACTTCTCTTCTGGAAGAAATGCACCATATTGAAGAATAGGTTTAATGATCTCCGGTCTTTTCCCAAAAATCTACCGGTTCATAATCCTGCAGCCTGGCAAGGAATCCGTTCTGCTTCAGTTCCTCCTGAATCAGATCCAGGATTTCTTCGCTCTCTGCACGGATTGTGTGATAATGATATCCTGATGTCACATTTTTTAAAAGACTGGATTTGCCGGATCGGATGTCTTTCATATAGTTTCGGATATCCATTCTGGATTTGATGTTCATCTCTGCGCGAACCACGCCGTACACTTTGTGATACACAAACACATCCTCTACCACTCCGCCCAGATCCACAATGCAGCTCAGCTCTTTCTCTGCCTCATCATCCTCATGGATTACCTTAAATACACGGGTTGCCACCGGATTTCCCTGAATCAGATAGCCGCGGTTTGTGGAGAGAATGTCCATGCCATTCGCCCGAAGAAGCGCGATATCCTGCACGATTACCTGACGGCTTACCTGCAGTTCCCCCGCAAGACTCGTTCCCGGAATCGCTTTCTTCGCATTCTTCAATATTTGTACGATTTTCTCACGCCTTTTTTCCCCGTTCATCCTCAGATCCTCCTGCGTTTTCAACCGGATGCAGATTCTTAAGCGAAATATCCAGAATCGGAGCCGAATGTGTCAGCGCCCCACTGGACACATAGTCCACGCCAAGCCCTGCCAGTCTGGTGATGTTCTCGCGCGTTACATTGCCGGATACCTCAATCTCTGCCCTTCCGTCAATATAATCCACAGCTTCCTTCAGCATCAGATCGTCCATGTTATCCAGCATAATGATATCTGCACCTGCTTCCACCGCTTCTTTTACCATGTCCAGATCCTCTACTTCCACTTCTATCTTACGGACAAACGGTGCATATGCACGGGCTGCCGTTACCGCCTTTTTCACGCCTCCTGCTGCCCCGATATGGTTGTCCTTTAACAACACGCCGTCGGACAAATTGTATCTGTGGTTATTTCCGCCACCCACACGAACCGCGTATTTTTCAAAAATGCGGTTGTTTGGTGTTGTCTTTCTGGTATCCAGAAGCTTAATGCCTGTTCCCTCAAGAAGCTTTGCAACCGAATTGGTATAGGTTGCAATTCCGCTCATGCGTTGGAGATAATTCAGTGCCGTCCGCTCGCCACATAAGAGTGTACGGATGTCTCCCTGCACCTTTGCCATCAACTGTCCCGGCAGCACCTTATCGCCATCCTTCACATAGAACTCCACATGAACCGCATCATCCAACAGCGTAAATACCCGCTCGAAAATCTGCAGTCCGCAGATAATTCCTTCCTCTTTGCATATCAGCTCCACCTCGCCCGGCTTCGGCTCCGGCATCACACTGTTGGTGGACACATCCTCGCTGGTGATATCCTCCCTGAGTGCGCTTAAGATATATGGGTCTGCATTTAATTTTAACGTTACCTGATCGTACATTGTTTTTCTCTCCTTTTTCTTTATCTCTATCTCTTGCGAAATGCCACCACAGCCTTCTGCCGCCCCTGCATTTCCGGTTCCTGAACCATCTTCTGTTCTGCCTCCATAATGGCATCCCTTACATATTTATGATATCTGCTTGCCAGCTCCTCCTGATTCTCATACGAAGACAAATCTATTCCGTCAAACAGGAATCCCGATTCGGCTTTCGCATAAGTTCTTTCCATCTGCTTCGCCGCCCGCTTTGCAAATACAAGACTCTCCAGAAGAGAGTTGCTTGCCAGACGATTTCTGCCGTGGACGCCGTTGCAGGCGGTCTCGCCCACTGCATAGAGCCGTTCCATGGAAGTATGACTCTCGTGATCCACCCACACTCCGCCCATGAAGTAATGCTGGGCCGGAACCACCGGAATACATTCTTTTGTCACATCATATCCCATCTGTCTGCAGTGCTCCACAATATTCGGGAAATGCGACTTAAGCTCCTCCTCCGGAATCGGGCGAAGATCCTCCCACACATGCTCGGTCTGATCCTTTTCCATCTGTTTGTAAATCTCCTCGGTCAGACGGTCTCTCGGAAGAAGCTCATTGACAAAACGGTTCATGTTTTTATCGTAGAGCTTTGCCCCTTCTCCCCGGACGGATTCTGAAATCAAAAAACTCCGGTCTTCCTCATCCTTGGAATAAAAGGTTGTTGGATGAATCTGCACATAATTGACATCCTTCAGCCGAATCCCATGCCTGATGGACAATGCGAGGGCATCACCCGTCAAATGGCGGAAATTGGTGGAATGCCGATACAGTCCGCCGACACCTCCGCATGCCCAGACCGTATAATCAGCCTGCACGGTTTCGATTGTGCCGTCTTCTCTCCGGATGACGGCTCCGTAACAGCAGTTGTTCTCCGTCACAATATCCAGCATCTTGGTATTCTCATAAATGGTCACGTTGGACAATCGACGGACTGCTGCCAGAAGCTTGCTTGTAATCTCTTCTCCCGTGATATCCTCATGAAAGAGGATTCGTTTGTCCGAGTGCGCCGCTTCTCTGGTAAAAGCCAGATTTCCCTTCTCATCCCTTGCAAAATCCGCTCCATATCCAATCAGATCCTGAATCACATCCTGCGAGGAACGTATCATAATCTCTACCGACTCACGGTCATTCTCATAATGTCCCGCCTTCAGCGTATCCTCAAAATAATTGTCATAATCCGACTCATCCTTAAGCATACAGATTCCCCCCTGCGCCAGAAAGGAGTCACTGCTCTCGGCATCCGCCTTGGTAATTATCGTAATTTTTTTGTCGCGCGGAAGCATCAGGGCACAGTACAGACCGGAACAGCCGCTTCCTACAATCAAGATATCTGTTTTCATGATATTTTTCTCTCTTTTTTCCAACATTTGACACAGAGTATAACACATATCTTGTCAACTGACAAGACAGTAAATAAATTGGGTGGATGAAGCCTCACCCTATCAGTACCTTTTTCCCGGGACTTTGACAGTTGAATTATAGAAAAAGTACTCGCAGGTATTGATTTACCTGCATTTTTTACGTCAACTTTTTTGATTTTTGGTATGTTATTTTCTGTTATTGTGTGGTATAATAAGGATTGGAGGGATGCTTATGAATCTTCATATAACAAAATCAAAAAATTCCGAATCGTTTTATATTGCAAAATCGTATGTCAAATCCAATGGCAGTACATCTTCCATGATCGTCCGCAAACTCGGGACCTTAAATGAACTTCTTGTTGAGCATGGACCGACCAGGGATGACGTACTCGCCTGGGCAAAAAATGAAGTAAAACTCGAAACCGAAAAATATAAAAAAGAAAAAGATGCCAAAACTGTATTAATTCCTTTCCATGCTGACCGACAGCTGGACTACGACAAGCAGACTTTTTACCGTGGCGGATATCTGTTCCTGCAGTCTGTTTATTACGGCTTACAGCTTAATAAAATCTGCCGCAAATTAAAATACAAATATAAATTCAAATATGACATCAATGCCATCCTCTCTGACCTTATTTATGCCAGGGTTCTGGAACCTTCCAGCAAGCGTTCTTCTTTTAAGACCGCTTCCGAATTTCTGGAAAGACCTTCTTACGAACTCCACGATGTATATCGTGCTTTGGATGTTCTTGGTGCAGAGTGTGATTTCATTCAGGCAGAAGTTTATAAAAACAGCCATTTTGCAGGACCGCGTAATGATAAGGTTCTTTATTATGACTGTACAAACTATTACTTTGAAATTGAACAGGAAAACGGTGATAAAAAGTATGGAAAAAGTAAAGAACACAGACCAAATCCCATTATGCAAATGGGCATGTTTATGGACGGGGATGGCATTCCCCTTGCTTTTTCCCTCTTTCCCGGAAACACAAATGAACAGAAATCTTTAAAGCCACTGGAACAGAAAGTACTTCAGGATTTCGGCTGTCAGAAATTTATTTACTGCAGTGATGCCGGACTCGGTTCTGAAAATATCCGTACTTACAATCACATGGGCGAAAGAGCTTTTATTGTAACCCAGTCCATAAAAAAACTTCCTGCAGAAGACAGGGAATGGGCTTTGAACAAAAACGGTTTCCGCAGAGTATCCGATAACAGACCTGTAGACATCTCAACGCTTCCGGATGATGACACGGATTTATACTATAAGGACGAGCCATATACACCCGGGTCGCTCCATCAGCGCCTTATTATTACTTATTCGCCGAAATACGCACGTTACCAGAAGTCCATACGGGATTCACAGGTGGAGCGTGCCGAAAAAATGATCACATCCGGAAACACAAAAAAGCAAAGGAAAAATCCAAATGATCCTGCAAGATTCATTGGAAGCAAAGCCGCTACCGCAGATGGTGAAGTGGCAGAAATACACCATTATCTGGATGAAGACAGGATAGAAAATGAAGCGCTGTATGATGGACTTTATGCGGTCTGCACAGATTTACTGGATGATGATGTGAGTGAGATTTTAAAAGTAAGTGAAGGAAGATGGCAGATAGAAGAATGTTTCCGCATCCTGAAAACAGACTTTTCCGCGAGACCGGTATACCTGCAGGACGATAACAGAATCCGGGCACATTTTCTCATCTGTTTCCTTGCTCTGTTTTCTTACCGGATTCTAGAGAAAAAACTTGGTTACAGATACACCTGTGAAGAAATCCTGGACACCTTAAAATCCATGAATTTTGCCGAAATCCGGGAACAGGGGTTTGTCCCTTTATACAAACGCTCAAAGATTACTGACTCTCTGCATGATGTCTGCGGATTCCGGACAGACTACCAGTTCATCACAAAAAGCCAGATGAAAACAATCCAGAAAAACAGTAAAGGAAGAGAATAAAATACTATAGTCTAAAACGACGCAAAAAATCGCTGTAATGCCTATATTTACTGGGATTACAGCGATTTTATTATCTACAAACTGTCAAAGACGGGAGTATAACACATATCTTGTCAACTGACAAGACAGTAAATAAATTGGGTGGATGAAGCCTCACCCTATCAGTACCTTTTTCCCCTCAAAAGCAAATCCGTACTTTCTGATTTTTTCTTTTGGAACTCCCCTATCAAGCAGAACTTTCTCATACTGCTTTTCTTCTATTTGGCTAAGCGCTGCGGCGACGGTATCGGAAAGTGTTTTTTCTTCATCCGCATCATATACCTTAAATTCTAATATGATACCGTCATCTTCCTTCCGAAGCGGTTCCAATAAGACATCATAACGCCCAAATCCGCTTTCTCTGTTGGAAGTAATCCTGTAACGATCTCTTAAATCTACCATCAGTCCAAGCACAAATCCATGATAAAACCGTTCCGGTTCTGCTCCGGACGGACGGTTTCCGGTATCAAAATAGCTGAACGTACTTAATGCCACACGGTTCATATAGGCATTCATTGCCTTCTTA
>JAQXZD010000019.1 GCA_029227035.1 Lachnospiraceae bacterium | reverse complement strand
TAATATACAGCCACTTTTTGTCAAGATATTAAGCGATACGATATTCGTGGCAAGAAATATCTTGAAAGCTCTGAAAAGAAGGTGACATACCTCGATAAAATCATTGTTCAAAACGTTCTTGCTACAATGTGCCTAAGATGCGTTTCTTCTTGCTGTTGCGATGCAGGCTGAAGAAACCTGCCGATCGTATTAGAGATGGTTCTTGACAAAGAAATTGGAAAAGTAAAGGTAACGGAACTAAAACATGATTGTGAATGGGAGGGATGCTACATGACAGTAGGAGAACTGATAAACGGGTGGAAAAACAACAGAGGATGTTTGATAGTAAAAAACAAAGAAACTGTAAAAACAGAATAAGGTAGTATATAATGAACAGTAAAATACAATTGTGGGATAACAATAGAATATTAAAGCAAATTACCTTGTGCCAAAGTATGTTATCAGGACAACACAGAAATCCTTCAGAGGAGTTATTTCCTTTGGAGGATATTCTTATGGAGTTTTACAGGGATGCGGAGATTGGTATAGATTTTCATTCCATGGATAATTTATCTCGATTATATCAGGGGTATTGTAAAGAACAGGGGAATCTTTTGTTTTCGCTGGCGCAACTGATCGAGGAAGGCTGGCTTTCTGTAATCTTTGGAAGATGGGAATCCGCGTTGGTTCGGGAGAAAGAATTTGATGGAGAGGATCTGACGGAGTATCCAGATGAGGCAGTGCTTAGGTTTCTGGTGTGGTTAAAGGAGCAGGAGAAAAAATGTCTGCCGGCTGTTAAGGTAAAATGTCCGGAGGATGTTTTGGAAAAATGGAGACTGGTGTGTCCTGATACACCGGAGATATCGTGGTTTCTGGATAAGCATTTTCTTGTTTGTATAGAAGAAGGGTATTATGCAGCGAATGGATACACATGGAATATAGTGATTGACCATGCTATGGCAAAGCTTTGGAGTGTATGGGGAGAAGGCGAATTTGACAGATGGCTTTCTGTTGCACGTTGTGTGAATGCCACCTATCATGTGTTGGATTTTCTGGAATACGATTCGCAAAGAGCGTTGCTGAAATGTCTGAGGGAAGATTGTTTTTGCAAATATGAGGTGCCGGTATGGCAGACGGAGGATCGTTTTATTGTTAAGACAAGGTTATTGGAGCGCAAGGAATACATTAAGAGTCCTGAGAAATATAAAAATACAGGATTGTGGACCGGAATCCGGGCTATGGATGTGATTCGATATGATAGCTATGGTTTTGAGCATTATCGTTGGTTGTATACCCAGATTCATGATTGCAATCTTTTTTTCTGGGCAGTTGTTGAATATCTAAATCACATATCAAATACGGTTTCTGATGCTGTGGGAGAAAAGTTGAGAGCATATGACAGAATTGGAAAATGGTATGAAATAGGGAGTCTGGATGCGGAGATTATTTATGAATTACTTACGAATGGAACTACATTGTTTATTGGTTTTCGCTATTTGGTAAAGAATCTTCGCGGGTATTCGGAATATGGGGAATTCTATGTTGAGAATGTGATAGATATTGTAGATATTTTGTTGGAAGAGGGCAGCAGGACAAGGGGATTTTTGCAGGCAGAGGAAATCGGCTCCTGCCTTTTGTATTTGTTGGAACTGACCAGCCGGTCTGTGAGAAAGCAACCGGAAGATATCTATGAAATACTGTTGAAGCGAATGATACAGGCAGTTGGAAAAGAGGAGTATCTTTCCCAGATTTCGGATGGAATGGTGGATTATTTTGAGGCATTGTTAAAGCTGGAAGCGGCTGTGGATTGGACACGAGGGTATCATCTGCTTTTGCTTTGTATGGATGTGTGGTTTTATCAGGATGTCAGGATGCAGAAATTGCCGCTGTTTCTTAGTTTGCGTAATATTTTATGGAAAGGTTATGGAATGATATTTAATGGCGAGTGTGAGTATGCCATTTATTTAAAACCGGAATATTTTACGCCGAAGATTTGCTTTGATTTGTATGAAAGTTATATTGCAAATGAGTCTATTGCAAAGCGGAGGGCTTTTTTACTGCCGATTGATAAGAAATGCTATCAAGATGAGAAGAGAGTGATTCCATATCAATACAAATTATTGCTTAGAATCCTGTATTGGATATATGAAGAGGGGCAACACAGAGATGAGGTAGTAAAGAGTGCTTTGATAGAAGCATTGGAGCAGGTATTGATAGAACAGGAGCATGTTTTTGATTTTGCTTCTGTACAGATATATTCTTTGGAAGATGTTCTGCAAAAGTGTATTGGTGTTTTATCAAGTGAAGATAATACAGCTGCTGCATTAATAGCGAAAATGCAGAAAGCTGACGTTCCGGAACTTTTGCTTTATTATCATTTGGTGGAAGATGAGGTTTTAAAGCAAAAGTTTTTGAGAAAAATTAACGAAAATGCAGATGAGGATTCTCTTGATGTGTTTCATGATGAGAGAGCGATAGATCTGGTTATGGACGAACAACTGGTAAGTCTTTACCCGGCGGCACAGAAGAATCTTGAGCGTAAATTGAAGGTATGGAAACAACGGGGAATTTCGGGAAAAGAATATTTTGTGGAGTACGCCATTCATCAGCAATGTCGTTTGCAATATATACAGGGAAAATATGATGAAATATTGAAGGGGGAGAATACATTTTTCAAGGCCATTGTTTATATGGAAGTGGAAAACTATAAGGATTTTCAGAAGGCAGATACGCTTTGGAAAGAGATGATTTCGCATCGAAAACAGAAGAATTATGCCAGTTCCGTATTTATGAATTATCTTGTCCTTTTGAATCGCGAATGGGCAGAAGCGGACAGAGAAGATGAAGATAACATAGCATACCTGGAAAAGCAGACAGATTGGATCATTAATATTATTGAACAGGAAGAAATCGAAAAATGGGGAAAAGAAACAAGGGAAGAATACTGTTATCTGGTTGTTCAGAACAGAAAGCTTCAGGGAAAGGATTTTTTACAGGGATTATATACTTATAACAGCAAATATCGGTTGTCTCTTTCTGCCAGAAATTTTATTGATGAACCTGAAGATAGATCAGAGGTTCAGATTTCTAAGGCGGATTTGAATTATTCGGATGAGGATTTTGTAAATATCCTCAGTAGATTTCGGAACATGGATCAGGAACGGAAGAGTAGAATTTATTATACAAGTCGGGGAGTTCAGGGGAAGGCAGCTATGAGTGAGGCTTTATTGGTAGATAAAATTCTTGGTGCATGTGAAGTTTTGCGAAATTACGGTCCCCGGCTGGTGCTGGCTGTAGAGAAGATGGGGAAACCGACCGAGTACAAGCTATATGAAAATTATGTGACGCAGTTGTTTCGGGAAGTTTTTAATCTGGCCTATAGAGAGTGGTATGATTTGACCATACATGACCAGCAGGAAAGTGCTTCTACCGGACATATATATGGTGGACGCAAATCCCCGGCAAAGCTTGATTTGGTGATTTATCGTAATCATAAACAAAAAGAAATTCTGGAAGCTTTTGTGTTGGAAGAAAAGACAGATCGGAAAGTATTTAAGGATCACATTGGCAAAGTGGTCGGAAATAATAATTGTCATGTTCCTTTGAGTTTTATGCTTGGGTATGGAAACGCAAGAGACAATGACAAGGTATGGGAGAAGTATCAGCATTATCTTGAGCATGAACTTAAGGAGGATATTACGGATACCATGATAATCGATAACCGGTTACAGGAAATAACCGAGGCACCATATTATGTTGAAGAAATCATGAGGGATTATACCGGGTTTAAGTTCTTGCGGCAGACGGTTACGTTTGAAGATAAAACGGAACAGGAAATCCTGCATATTTTTATTGATATAGCGCAGAATCAGGAAGGGGAGTTAAGGAATAATATGTCAAATTGACCAGAGACAATAATATGGGCATTCCTTGCACTTCTCTCACTTTTGCGGTATGATAAAGCTAGTATGCAAATTTTACAGGATAAAAGGAGAATACAATGAAAAAAACTGCATTAATTATGGCAGGGGGACGCGGAGAGCGCTTCTGGCCGAAGAGCCGGAAGAATCTTCCGAAGCAGTTTCTGTCACTTACGGATGATGGAAAGACCATGATTCAATTAACGGTTGAGAGAATCAGTCCGATGGTGGAGCTGGAAGATATATACATTTCCACCAACAAAGATTATAAGCAGCTTGTGTTGGAACAATTGCCGGGGATTCCGGAGGAGAACATCCTCTGCGAGCCGGTTGGACGGAATACGGCACCCTGTATCGGGCTGGGGGCGATGCATATTGCGAAAAAATATGACGACGCGGTCATGATGGTGCTGCCTTCCGATCATCTGATTAAGTATAATAAGATGTTTTTGGGCGTTTTGCGGGACGGATGCGAACTGGCAGAGAAGGGTGAGAATCTTGTGACAATCGGTATTACGCCGGATTACCCGGAGACCGGTTACGGATATATCAAATTCAATCCGGACGATTCGGACGGACATGCCTATGCTGTGGAACGTTTTGTGGAGAAGCCGAGTCTTGAGGTGGCAAAGGAATATCTGGAGACAGAGGAATATCTGTGGAACAGCGGTATGTTTATCTGGAAAGTGTCTACTATTTTAGCTGATATCAGAAAATTCCTGCCGGATACATATGAAGGCTTGAAAAAGATTCAGGATGCAATCGGAACAGAGGAGCAGGATGTTGTATTGGAAAAGGTTTTTCCGGAATTTGAATCCGTATCCATTGATTACGGAATCATGGAAAAAGCGGAGAATATTTATATTCTGCCGGGAACTTTCGGATGGGATGATGTGGGAAGCTGGCTTGCGGTAGGCCGTATCAGAAAGTCCAATGAGAATGGCAATGTGGTGGATGGAAATATTATTACCATCAACAGCCGCAATAACATTATCCAGGGTGGAAGAAAACTGATTGCAACGGTTGGTATTGAGGATCTGATTATTGTGGATACAGAGGATGCAACGTTGATTTGTGCGAAAAACAGCGCAGCGGATATCAAGAAAGTGTTGGAAAACCTTAAAATCTGTAATCGGGATGAATATATTTAAAGAAGGAGACAAGAGAGAAAATGAAAAGAGCATTGATTACCGGTGTGACCGGACAGGACGGATCTTATTTGGCAGAGTTATTACTGGAAAAGGGATATGAAGTATACGGAATCATGAGACGCAAGAGTGTTGTGGATTATGGCAATGTGGATCATATTAAGGACAAGATTCATTTTATTTATGCGGATATGACGGATCTTGTGTCTCTTGTGAATGCTATGCGTATTTCGCAGGCAGACGAAGTGTATAATCTGGCGGCACAGTCTTTTGTTGCCACAAGCTGGGAACAGCCGATTGCGACGGCTGAGATTGATGCCATTGGTGTGACCAATATGCTGGAGGCAATTCGTACCGTGAAGCCGGAGGCGCATTTCTATCAGGCTGCTACATCTGAGATGTTCGGAAAAGTGCAGGAGATGCCGCAGACGGAGAAGACTCCGTTTTATCCGAGAAGCCCATACGGTGTTGCAAAGTTGTATGGTTTCTGGATTACAAAGAACTACAGAGAAAGCTTTGACATGTTTGCGTGCAGCGGTATTCTTTTCAATCACGAGAGTGAACGCAGGGGAAAGGAATTTGTTACACGTAAGATTACCTATGCGGTAGCAAGAATCAAGCAGGGGCTGCAGGATCATGTGGAACTTGGAAATCTGGATTCCAAGCGTGACTGGGGACATGCGAAGGATTATGTGCGCGCGATGTGGCTGTTGTTGCAGAATGATCATCCGGAGGATTATGTGATTGCAACCAATGAGACCAGAACAGTAAGAGAATTTGTGGAGACGGCTTTCCGCTGTGTGGATATTGACATTGTCTGGGAAGGAGAGGGTGTCAATGAGGTCGGTAAGGACAAGGCTACCGGAAAAGTGCTGGTAAAGGTAAATCCGGAGTTCTTCCGGCCGGCAGAGGTTGAGGTTTTACTTGGCAATCCGGCAAAAGCTGAGGAAGAACTCGGCTGGAAGCGCGATATTTCGTTCTCACAACTGGTAGAGCGGATGGTTAAGAATGATATGGAAATTGTTGCTAAAGAAGTGAAGATGCAAAAATGAAAAAATCATTGATTATAGGCGGAGCAGGATTTGTAGGTCATTATCTGGGCAGATATTTGCGGCAGGAACTGCAGCAGGAGGTTTTTGTGACAAAGATGCCACAGGAGACTTTTGAGGAAGAACAGATAAAAGTACTGGATTTGAATATCCTGAATCCGGAGGAAATTGCAAAGGTTATCCGGGAGGTACAGCCGGATTATGTGTTTCATCTGGCAGCACAGAGTTCTGTGGCTGCGTCCTGGAAGAACCCGGGTCTGACCATTGATGTCAATGTCAAGGGAGCGGTGAATGTTCTGGAGGGATTGCGGAGCATGGAACGACAGCCAAGGATTCTTTTGATTGGCTCAGGAGAGGAATACGGACACTTAAAAGCAGATGAAGTTCCGGTAAAGGAGGAAACGCTGCTTCGCCCGGGAAACATATATGCGGCAACGAAATCCTGCCAGAATATGCTTGGAAAAATTTATGCGCAGGCATACGGAATGCAGGTTGTCATGGTTCGGGCTTTTAACCACATTGGACCGAATCAGTCTCCGGTTTTCGTGGTGGCGGACTTCTGCAGGCAGGTAGCGGAGATTGAACGGGGAAAGAGGGAACCGGTCATTCATGTGGGCAATCTGTCTGCAAGGAGGGATTTTACGGATGTTCGTGATGTGGTAAGGGCGTATGCCCTGCTGGCAGAGCATGGAACGGCCGGAGAGACCTATAATGTTGGCAGCGGACAGGCAAGAGCGATTGATGAAATATTACATATGATATTGCAGGAGTCAGAAGTTCCGATTGAAGTGAAGGTGGATCCGGAGCGGTTAAGGCCGGTGGATGTACCGGTCATTGAGGCAGATATTACGAAGCTGCAGAAGCTGACCGGATGGAAGCCGGAGATTGCATTGACACAGACAATCCGTGAAACCATGGATTATTGGAGAGAGCAATGAAACGGATATTGATTACAGCAAAGCACAGTTACATCGGAGGCGCTTTGGCCGGATGGCTTGCACGTTTTCCTCAGAAATATCAGGTGGATTGTATCAGCCAACGCACAGAGGCCTGGAAAGAGACTGATTTTTCCGGATATGATGCGGTGGTGGATGTGACGGGGATTGCGCATGTGGATGTCAGGGAGACGGATGCGGATACAGAGCGAGAGTATTATCGGGTGAATTGTGAGCTGGCGGTGGAGACTGCAAAGCTTGCGAGAGAAGCCGGAGTGAAGCAGTTTGTCTTTATGAGTAGTATCATTGTATATGGTGACAGTGCACCGGTTGGCAGTACCAAACGGATTACTGCGGAGACTATCCCGGCTCCGGCAGGATTTTATGGGAAGAGCAAGCTTCTGGCAGAACAGAAGCTGTTTGATTTGGAGACAGAGCTGTTTCGGGTGGCAGCAGTCCGCGCTCCGATGGTATATGGAGCCGGGTGCGGAGGCAATTATCCGAAATTGGGGAAGATTGCGAAATGCAGCCCGGTTTTCCCGAAAGTGCGGAACGAACGCAGTATGATTTATATTGAGCATTTGTGTGAGTTCCTTCGTTTGCTGCTGGAGCATGGGGACAGAGGTGTTTTTTGTCCGCAGAACAGAGAGTGGGTTCAGACCGGGGAGATGGTTCGTCTGATATCGCATGCGCATAAGCTTCCGCTGGTTTTGGTTCCCGGATTTGAAAGAATATTGCGCCGGATGGCAAAATATAATAAATATGTGAACAAGGTGTTTGGAAATCTGGCATATGAACCGGAGCTGTCCGATATTTATGGAAACCGGTATCAGTTATACAGTTTTGCGAAGACAATCTGGCGGACGGAGCAATAAGGATATGAAGAAAAAACAATACATAAAAATAAAACGTTATATGGACTGCTTTTTGACAGTGATTATTTTTCTGTTAATCTGGCCGCTTTTTCTGGCAATCTGTGTTGCCATTAAGCTGGATTCCAAAGGACCGGTTTTCTTTAAGCAGAAGCGGGTTGGATACAGGAAGACCTATTTTGAAATTTATAAGTTTCGGACAATGTACATAGATACACCGAAGGATATTCCGACGCATATGCTGAAGGATCCGGAGCAGTATATCACTAAGATCGGAAAATTTCTGCGTAAGACAAGCCTGGATGAATTGCCGCAGTTGATTAACATTTTGAAGGGGGATATGAGCTTTGTCGGACCGAGACCGGCATTGTGGAATCAGGATGATCTGGTTGCGGAGAGAGATAAATACGGCGCGAATCTTGTGCCGCCGGGATTGACCGGATGGGCGCAGATTCACGGCCGGGATGAATTGGAGATTCCGGTAAAAGCAGCCCTGGACGGGGAGTATGTGAAAAAATTTGGTTTATGGATGGATATCCGATGCTTTTTTGGAACCTTTACTGCAGTTCTCTTTCACAGAGGTGTAGTTGAGGGAGGAACCGGTGGAAAATGAATTTACAATTACTGATCAGAAGAATCTTTTTAATTTGTTATGATATATGCGCGGTGGTTGCGGCAAGTGTGCTGGCAATCCTGGTGCGTTTTGATTTTAAGCCGGAATCTGTTCCGGATATATATGTGGAGAAGCTGTGGGATATTCTGGGAATCAGTGTTCTGCTGACCATCATTGTGTTTGCGGTTTTCCGGTTGTATTCGAGCCTTTGGAGTTATGCGGGAACAACGGAGATGCTTTATATTATGAGCGCCTGTGTTGTGGCTTCTGTTGTGAATATGCTGCTGATTATTATTTGTCACCGGGGCCCGGATTATCCGCTTCCGCGCAGCTTTTATCTGTTGTATGCACTTTTTCTGATGTGCTTTACCGTGTTTGGAAGATATTCTTACCGCGGACTTCGCTTTCTGCGTAACCGTTTGAACGGCAACCGGGAGAATGAACGAAATGTATTGATTATAGGTGCGGGGTCGGCGGGAAGCGCATTGATTAAAGAAATACAAAGCAGCCAGTATGTGAATAAGAGAATTGTGGGTGTGATTGATGATGATCCTGCGAAGCAGGGAACTTTTATTCACGGTATCAAGGTGATTGGTACAAGAGATAATATTATTGAGTTGGCAGAGACGTTGGCGGTGGATGAGATTATGATTGCACTGCCGTCTGCCACCGCAAAACAGATACAGGCGATTGTCAATATCTGTAAGGAGACCGGATGCGAACTGAAGCGTCTGCCCGGAATCTATCAGCTTGTCAATGGGGATGTCAGCATTAGTAAGCTGAAGGATGTGGATGAGAACGACCTTCTCGGACGGGAACCTGTGAGGGTGAATATAGAATCCATCATGGATTATGTATCTGGAAAAACCATACTGATTACCGGTGGTGGCGGTTCTATCGGAAGTGAGTTATGCCGGCAGGTGGCACAGCATCATCCGAAGCTTCTGGTTGTTGTAGATATCTATGAGAATAACGCATACAGTATTCAGCAGGAGCTCATACAGAAGTATCCAGATTTGAATCTGGTGGTACTGATTGCTTCCGTTCGAAATACAAAGCGTATGGATGATATTTTTCGGATTTACAGACCGGATATTGTGTACCATGCTGCGGCACATAAGCATGTACCGCTGATGGAGGCATGTCCAAATGAGGCTGTTAAGAACAATGTGCTGGGAACGTGGAAGGTTGTGCAGGCGGCCGATAAGTATCAGGTAAAGCGTTTTGTCATGATTTCGACGGACAAGGCGGTCAATCCGACTAATATTATGGGGGCTACAAAGCGTGTTTGCGAGATGCTGATTCAGACTTATAATAATCGTTCGCAGACAGAGTTTGTTGCTGTTCGTTTCGGAAATGTTCTGGGAAGCAACGGAAGTGTGATTCCACTGTTTAAGAAGCAGATTGCAAACGGAGGTCCGGTTACGGTGACGCATCCGGATATTATCCGTTATTTTATGACGATTCCGGAGGCGGTGTCTCTGGTATTACAGGCAGGGGCTTATGCCAAGGGTGGCGAAATCTTTGTTTTGGATATGGGAGAGCCGGTTAAGATTCTGGACCTTGCCAGAAATCTGATTCAGTTGTCCGGACACAAACCGGATGTGGATATACCGATTGTTTTTACAGGATTGCGTCCGGGTGAAAAGTTATATGAAGAAATGCTGATGGAAGAGGAAGGATTGCAGAATACGGAAAATCAGTTGATTCATATCGGTAAGCCACTTGATTTTGATGAGGATAAATTTATGGCACAGCTTGAAGAATTGAAAGAATATGTAGTGACAGAGCCGGATGATATACGAGAGCATATCAGGCAGCTTGTGCCAACTTATGTGATAAACTCTGATGTGGAAGATATGAAGTAATGCTGAAGCCAAAGGATAACAAAAAGGGAGACCACAAATCTGCGGTCTCCCTTTTCGTTTCTTGTTTTAATCATGATACGAAGTTCTGTGAAGATTTGCTTCCGTGGTCAGATAAGCTACCTGTTATGGAACGTTTACGATTTATGTTGAAAATGGAAAGCAAAAAGCATAATATTATGTTCAAAGTATGACAGGTAAAGGGGGATCAGATTTGTGAGCTTTATGAAGATAACAAACGTGAAGAAGAGGGAAAAAAGGTTACAGCTTCATCTTATCGCGGAGAAAATTTTTATGATGGTAAAAATGATTCGCAGTTGTTTTGGAAAGAAAGTTCGTATAGAGATTCTAAGACTGCAGGGCATAGAATTTATTATCCTCATGGGGTGGTGATTCAGCAATCTGCCAGACGTAATTTTTATAGAGGGGAAAATGACTTGTATCCGGAAAGTATTCCGACGTTGTTACGAAATCTGAAGAAATACGATAACCAAAAGGATAGAGAACTTTATTGTTTTGTGGCAGATATGAGGGTTGCTGAG
>JAQXZD010000018.1 GCA_029227035.1 Lachnospiraceae bacterium | reverse complement strand
GCTGGAGGGGCAGTTGATTCAGAAGTGGCCGGAATTCGGCATGGAGAACCGCTGTCTGCTCCACAGGATTGATTATGAGAACGGAACAGTGGAGATAGACGGGCAGCGGTATCCGATGCTGGATATGAATTTTCCGACCGTGGATCCGGAGAATCCGTATGAACTGACGGCAGAGGAGACGGAAGTGATGGAGAGACTCAGGGCTTCTTTTATTCACTGCGAGAAGCTGCAGCGTCATGTGCGGCTCATGTTAAAGAGGGGAAGCATGTACCGAATCTATAACGGAAATCTGCTCTATCACGGCTGTATGCCCATGAACGAGGACGGCAGCTTCACGGAGGTCAATATATACGGAAAACGGTATAGCGGAAAGGCTTTGTATGATGTGTTGGAGTCCTATGTGCGAAAAGCGTTTTTCTCCGGAGACAAGGAGGAACGGGAAAAGGGCAGGGACATGATCTGGTATATCTGGACGGCACCGGATTCACCGCTGTACGGGCGAAGCAAGATGGCAACGTTTGAACGGTATTTCCTGGAAGATAAGAAAATGCACCACGAAAGCAAGAACGCGTATTATCACATGCTGGACAAGCCGGAGACGGCGGAGCGTATCCTGAAAGAGTTCGGTCTGGAGGGAGACTGGGTGCATATTATCAACGGACATGTGCCGGTGGAGCGTGTTGCGGGAGAGAGCCCGGTTAAGTGCAACGGAAAGCTGATTCTGATTGACGGAGGCTTTTCCAAGACCTATCGGCGCAAGACGGGAATTGCAGGATATACGCTGACGTACAATTCCTACGGGCTGACACTTTCGGCTCATGAACCTTTTGAATTTTCGGATGAGGCCATCCGCAATGAACTGGATATGATTTCCCATCAGGAGGCTGTGGAATACCGGGACAAGAGGATTCTGGTGGGGGATACGGATTACGGAAAGCGCATGATGGTGCGCATTGAGGAACTGAAGGAACTGATTCATGCTTACCAGTCCGGAGAGATCGCGGAGCGTGACGAGCATAATATTGGATAGAAAGACAGAGATACGGGATGTATAAAGTAGACAGATATGAATTTGAAACGAAAGAGCAGGCAAAGATTGCACTGCGTGAGGAGGAGCAGATCCGTTATATCAAAAGCCAGACGATGATGAAAGATCCGGATATGGTTTTGAATCTGTATAATAAGCTGATTTTAAAGGAAGTTTTTGTGACACCGGTGGGGATCGGATTTCTGCGGGAATTGCAGGATTACCTGAATACGATTCCTTATATTAAGAATGAGGACATTCTTCCGATTCCGGTTTATCGTCCGCAGCTTGTGACGGAGGAGAATGAGAAGGAAGAAGCGGCTGTTCAGAAAAAGGTGGAGCAGCGCCGGAGGAGAAAAGAGAATGTGGTGCGTAAGGCTTCCAGAAAGAAGAACAGAGACTATCGCAAGCTTTTTCACATCAGTACGTTTCTGGCGGTGGTTTTTGCGCTGGTGATTGTCGGAATGTTTGCAATTACCTGCCTCAGCACCAACAATGTCAACATCATCAATTACGAGAATGAGATTATCAACCGCTATGAAACCTGGGAAAAGCAGCTTGACGAGAAGGAAGAGCAACTGAGACAGAGAGAGGAACGGTTGGAAAAGCAGGAGGCAGTGCAGAATGAGTAATGTGAAGATTCTTGTTGTAGATGATGAAAGCCGTATGCGTAAGCTTGTCCGCGATTTTCTGGTCAGGCAGAATTATGAGGTGCTGGAAGCGGGAGACGGGGAAGAGGCACTGGACATTTTTTACCGGAATAAGGATATCGCGCTTCTGATACTGGATGTGATGATGCCGAAAATGAACGGTTGGGAGGTCTGCAGGGAGATAAGGCAGACTTCAAAGGTCCCGATTATCATGCTGACCGCAAAAAGTGATGAGAGCGATGAGCTGATGGGGTTTGAGCTGGGGGTGGATGAATATATTTCCAAGCCTTTTTCCCCGAAGATTCTGGTGGCGCGGGTGGAAGCAATCCTGCGGCGCTCTTTGGGCGAGGAAGAAAATGCAGAGGTGAAGACGGCAGGTACCATTGTGTTGGACAAGACCGCCCATGAAGTGCGGATAGATGATAAGCCTGTGGAACTCAGCTTCAAGGAGTTTGAACTTCTGGAGTATTTTATGGATAATCAGGGAATTGCATTGTCAAGAGAGCGGATTTTGAACAGTGTGTGGAATTATGATTATTTCGGAGATGCCAGAACCATTGACACACATGTGAAAAAGCTCAGAAGCAAGCTGGGGGATAAAGGAGAGTATATTAAGACTGTCTGGGGCATGGGCTACAAATTCGAAGTTTGCTAAAGAATGGAGCAGATGTAATGATGAAGAAAAAGGCATCCCTGAAGTATCAATTGATTTTTACCATGCTTGGAATTGTTGCTGGAACAGTGATTATCTGCTGGTTCTTAAACAATACATTCCTGGAAAGATACTATACGTTTCACAAGGAAAAGGAGATACAGAAAAGTTATAATCAGGTGAATTCCATCTGCGAAAAGGAGACTTCGGAGTCGGATATTGCACTGGAGCGGCTTTGCATGGACAAAAACCTTGATATCCTGATTACGGATAAGGCGAGAAATCTTGTGTGGAGTTCTTACAGTGATGCGCAGCGGATTCAGATGCAGCTTGAAAACTGGCTGTACGGAACGGAGCGCGGAACCATCCGTGTGCTGTATGACGGGGAGGAGTACATGCTGGTGCGCCAGACGGACGAACGGCTGCAGACGGATTATCTGGTGCTGTTCGGCAGGTTGAAGAACGGTGGATATGTCTATATGCGGGCGGCACTGGAGAGCATCCGGGAGAGCGCCAGCATCACCAACCGTTTTTTCGGAGCGGTCAGTATGGGAGCGATTGCCATCAGCATCGTTCTGATTGTGATTCTGTCCAGGAGAATCTGCAAACCGATTCAGTCTCTTTCCGATATATCCGCAAGAATGTCCAATCTGGATTTTGAGGCAAAGTATGTGCCGGATAAGTATGTGAGCCGGGAAATTCATGAACTGGGACTGTCCATGAATGAGCTCTCAGAGACTCTGGAGGAGAAGATTTCGGAGCTTAAGACGGCGAATGTAAGTCTGCAGCAGGATATTTCAAGGAAAGAGCAGATTGATGAGATGAGGAAGGAATTTCTCTCGAACGTGTCCCATGAACTCAAGACGCCTCTTGCCCTGATACAGGGATATGCGGAGGGGCTTAAGGAATGTATTAACGAGGATGAGACCAGCCGGGATTTCTATTGTGATGTCATTATGGATGAAGCGGATAAAATGAATCACATGGTCAGACAGCTTCTGACTTTGAACCAGTTGGAGTTTGGAAATGATACCGTTGAGATGACGCGCTTTAACATTACGGAGCTGATTGAGGGCGTGATTCAGTCGGCAGCCATCATGACGGCGCAGAAGCAGGCGGATATCCGGTTTTATCAGGATGGACCGGTCTATGTCTGGGGGGATGAGTTCAAGACAGAGGAGGTCATCACCAATTATCTGACAAATGCCTTGAATCATGTGGACGGAGAGAAACGGATTGAAATCAGCTATACGTTCAGGGAGAATCTTGTCCGCGTTCATGTGTTTAATACCGGAGCGAATATTCCGGAGGAGGAGCTGGACAAAATCTGGGGCAAATTCTACAAAGTGGATAAGGCGAGAACCCGGGAATACGGGGGCAGCGGAATCGGATTATCCATTGTAAAAGCCATTATGGATTCCTTCCATCAGCAGTGCGGTGTGGTGAACCGTGAGGACGGAGTGGAATTCTGGATGGAATTGGAGAGTAACAACTAAATTACACGAAAATGTGTTGTATTGTCTGACAAAATATGTTACTATTAAATAAATATTAGGTAACTGTTTAGAACAAAAGTTATAAGGACGAGAGGGCATATGAAGAGAAGAATTCAATTGCTGATAGCGTTATCAGCTTCCGTTTTTTTCCTGGGGGGATGTGGAACACCGTTATATGTCATGACAGAGGAAGAAGAAGATGCTGTCGTTGAATATGCGGCTTATACATTGGCAAAGCACAATATTTATCAGAAGGACGGAATGACCGATGCGGTTTTGACCGAAGAGGAATCGGAATCGCAGGAGCCGGAGAGCACCGAAGAGCCGAAGGAGGATACACAGACTTCGACAGGCGAGACGGGCGCATCCGTAGCGGAGAACGGTACGGAGGATTCGCAGGCGGGACAGATTTCCCTTGCGGCGGCAATCGGACATGAGGATAATCTGGAAGTTACCTGTGACGGTTACAAGGTGGCGGATACTTACAAGGAAGGTTCTTATCTGGCATTGAATCCGGATATGGGAAAGAAGCTTGTTGTGATGAATTTTATCGTGAAGAATCCGGGAAAGAAAGCGGTAAAGCTGGACATGGTTTCCCTTGGAGCATCTTATTATGCAAGCATCAACGGAGAAGGAAAGATTGCGGAGACGACATTTTTCGGTTCCAAGAGCTTATCTTCTTTTGATGGCAAGATCAAAGCCGGGAAGTCGGAGAAGCTGGTACTGCTTTTCCAGATCCCGGAGGAGAACGCGAAGAATATATCTTCAACCGGTCTATATGTAACCATGGACGGAGTGACTTATTCGGTTACAATTTAATTGTTCAAACAGAACAAAATATGCTATAATATAGCTAAATATAACGACTTATACTAATGACTGCGGGAGGACACTTATGGATACAAATATTCTTTTGGAATCAGGAACAAATGAATTGGAAGTCCTGGAATTTACTTTGGGAGATAATCACTATGGCATCAATGTTGCGAAGATACGTGAGATTCTTCAGTTTCAGCCGGTGACACCTGTGCCGAATACGCATCCAAGTGTGGAAGGCATTTTCATGCCGAGAGATACCATGATTACGGTAATCAATCTCAAGAAATGCCTGAACATGGCGGACAATGACGAACAGGGACTGTTTATCATTACGAATTTTAACAAGCTGGATATTGCCTTTCATGTTGACCGAGTGGTGGGAATCCACAGAGTTTCATGGAACGAAATTATCAAGCCGGATTCGACGATTAACAGTGAAGACGGAAGCGTTGCAACCGGTGTGATTAAAATGGAGGGTAAGCTGATTGTCATTCTTGATTTTGAGGCGATTGTATCTTCCATCAGTCCGGAGACAGGACTTCGGGTGAATGACATTGAGCAGATCGGAAAGCGCCCGAGAAATGAGGAGCCGATTCTGATTGCGGAGGATTCTCCTCTTTTGAGCCGTCTGATTACGGATTGCCTGAAGAAGGCAGGTTATGACCAGCTCATAGTGACATACAACGGCAAGGAAGCATGGGACAAGATTTGCGAGTTGGACAAGGCGGGCACATTGGATAAGGATGTGCGCTGTGTCATTACGGATATTGAGATGCCACAGATGGATGGACACCGTCTGACCAAACTGATTAAATCGAACGACAGATATAAGAATATCCCGGTTGTTATTTTCTCATCCCTCGTAAATGAGGAAATGAGAAGAAAAGGAGAGCAGCTTGGTGCGGATGCACAGTTGACCAAACCGGAGATTGGAAGTCTTGTGGATGCCATTGACAAATTACTTGAAAATAGAGATGCATAAATTTAGGTAATCATAGTAGGGGATGTGGGATCTGTCACATCCCTTACTGAGTTTTAGCAGAAAATGATGTTGAATGGAGAAGAGTTATGGGAGAGCAGTCATCAGAAAATTATCTGGATCACTTATTGGATTCGGTAGACGAGGGAGATAATAAAGCGGAAATGCAGGATAATGATTTTTTGACAGATATTGATGTAAAAGACGAAGACGATTTTCTGAAAGAGTTTGAGGAAGAGCTTGCAAAGGATGATAGCGATATTTCCGTACCGGAATTCGCGGATCCTTTTGATGAGGCAAGCAGTCAGGAGGTAGATTCGTCTGTGGATGATATCCTGGCACAGATGCAGCAGTCCATAGGACAGAATCCGGATTCGCCTATGCAGGAACTGCCGGAGACAGAGGAGGGGGAGCCTGACTTGTCCGGAATGGGAGACAGTGACCTGATGGACATGTTGTCCGGTGACGCGGATCTGGCAGATTTGGGCAGTATGCTTACCGGAGATTCGGAAGGTGTGACGCTGGATAGTGAAGATGAAATTGGAAGCTTTGCTGAGGCGGAGATGAAGGTCAGAGAGGAAGAGTCTCAGGAAAAAAAAGACGGAAAAGACCATAAGAAGAACCGGAAGAGTAAAAAAGATAAGGACAATAAGGAAAAGAAAGAGGGCGGTTTCCGTCAGAAGCTTAGCAGACTGTTTTTCGGAGAGGACGAGGATGAGAAAATCACTCTTGGAGGTCCGAACGGAGCAGATGTGATGGAGTTTTCCGCGGAAAATCAGCAGATTCTCAAAGAGTTTGACGCGGAGGATGCGGATGCTGCCGCAGCCGCAAAAAAAGCAGAGAAGGCTGAGAAGAAGAAGGAAAAAGAAAAGAAAAAGAAAGAAAAGCAGGAAGCCAAGGCGAATAAGCCAAAGAAGCAGAAGGCACCGAAGCCGAAGAAAGAGAAGAAGCCGAAGGAAAAGGACAATACGCCGCCGCTTCCGAAGGGACCGGTAAGTGCGATTGTCGTTATGGTGGGTTCTTTGTTTGCACTGGTGCTGCTGGGAACGAATCTGCTGAGTTACAGAACACAGATTGACGAGGCAAAGAAACAGTACAAAGCCGGAGATTATGTGGAGGCTTACAGCCATCTGCAGGGTGTTGAAATCAAGGAGGCAGATGAAGAAATCTATAATAAGCTGAGTGTGTTGGCTGCAATCGGAGAAAAGTATCAGGATTATCTGTTCTTTGAGAGCCGTGGTTCTTCCGCACAGGCGTTGGATTCTCTGGTGTGTGCGTATGGACGTTGCGGCATCAACGAGAAGAGCGCGAAAGAATTTGACTGTGAAAAAGAAGTAGAAAAACTGCGCGGGAAGATTGTAGAGGCACTGCTTGCGGAATACAATATGACCGGCGAGGAAGCTCAGACATTATATGACAGTAAGAACCGGGATGTATACACCGTTGAGCTTCAGAAAAAAATACAGGAGTTAGGCTTGGAATAGGAGACAACATGATAGCGATCATCGATTACAATGCAGGAAATTTGAAGAGTGTGGAGAAAGCACTTAAGTATCTGGGAGAAGAGAGTGTTATTACGCGGGATTTTCGGGAAATAGAAAAAGCTGATAAAGTGATTCTTCCGGGAGTTGGCGCATTTGGTGATGCGATGGAACAGCTTAAAAAATATGAGCTGGATAAGGTTATCCATGAGATTGTGGCCTGCAAAAAACCTTTTCTGGGGATTTGTCTGGGACTTCAGTTATTGTTTGAGGGAAGCGATGAGAGCAGTGGTGTGGAAGGTCTGCATGTGCTGGATGGAAGGATTCTGCGGATACCGGATCAGCCGGGGCTGAAAATTCCTCATATCGGATGGAATTCTCTGCATTTGCAGAACAGTGGACGGCTTTTTGAGGGTGTTTCCTCCGCGTATGGAGATTCCCCATATGTGTATTTTGTACATTCCTATTACCTGAAGGCTGCGGATGAGCAGATTGTGAAGGCTACAACCGAGTACAGTACAACGATTCATGCCTCCGTGGAAAAGGATAACGTGTTTGCCTGTCAGTTCCATCCGGAAAAGAGCGGGGAGACAGGGCTTATGATACTGAATAATTTTGCAAAGCTGTAAGGAGGTGGTCGTAAAGTGTTTACCAAGAGAATTATCCCTTGTCTGGATGTAAATAGCGGACGTGTGGTAAAAGGAATCAATTTTGTGGATCTCAAGGATGCGGGAGATCCGGTGGAAGTGGCTGCCGCCTATGACAAAGCGGGAGCGGACGAGGTAGTATTTCTGGATATTACGGCCTCTTCGGATAACAGAGGGACTGTTGTGGATATGGTGCGCAAGGTTGCGGAGAAAGTCTTTATCCCTTTTACGGTGGGCGGAGGAATTCGTACCGTGGAGGACTTTAAGGTATTGCTTCGAGAGGGAGCGGATAAGATATCCATCAATTCGTCTGCAATCAATACTCCGGAGTTAATCAGTGCGGCTGCGGACAAGTTTGGTAGCCAGTGTGTGGTTGTGGCGATTGACGCACGAAGAAGAGAAGACGGAAGCGGTTGGGACGTATACAAGAATGGAGGAAGAATCAACACAGGGCTTGACGCAGTGGAATGGGCCATCAAGGCCAATGAGCTGGGGGCAGGAGAGATTCTTCTGACCAGTATGGATTGTGACGGAACGAAGGCGGGATACGATATTGAACTGACCAGACAGATTGCGGACAATGTATCGATTCCGGTGATTGCTTCCGGAGGAGCAGGGACCAGAAAGCATTTTCTGGAAGCGCTGACAGATGGTCATGCGGATGCGGCACTTGCAGCGTCTCTGTTTCATTATAAAGAACTGGAGATTATGGATTTGAAGAACTATCTTTCCGAAAACGGAGTCTCCGTTCGAAGAATATAGAGGCGAATTGCAATGGGAATGATTACAAATGACTGGCTTACGGCAGTGAGTGGGGAATTTAAAAAGCCTTATTACAGGCAGTTGTATCAGTTTGTACAGGAAGAATACAGCAGGACGGTTGTCTATCCGCCGGCGGATGATATCTTCAATGCGCTTCACTTTACTCCGCTGAGTCAGGTGAAGGTTCTGATACTGGGACAGGATCCGTATCATAACGTCAATCAGGCGCATGGCCTGTCTTTTTCGGTACCGCCTTCCCAGACAGAGATACCGCCTTCTTTGCAGAATATCTACAAGGAACTGCAGGATGATCTGGGGTGCAAAATACCGAACAACGGATATCTGAAGAAGTGGGCAGATCAGGGCGTGTTGCTTCTGAACACGGTACTGACGGTGCGGGCGCATCAGGCAAATTCCCATCAGGGAAAAGGCTGGGAGCAGTTTACGGATGCCATTATCTCTGCGGTCAATGCACAGGAGCGTCCGATTGTGTATATGCTGTGGGGACGGCCGGCGCAGAGTAAGATTCCGATGTTGACCAATCCGAAGCATCTGGTTTTAAAAGCACCTCATCCGAGTCCGTTGTCTGCGTACCGGGGATTTTTCGGATGCAAACATTTCAGCAAGGCAAACGAGTTTTTGAAAACCAACGGGGTTGAACCGATTGACTGGCAGATTGAGGACATATTGTGAACAGGTAATTATTCAAAGGAGGGATAAATTATGAAGATATCAGCGTATGATTCATCATCAATCAGTACATTACTTTCTGGTCTGGGAGGCTCAAAAGATGGAAATTCCGGGCTTCTGGGAATAAATTACAGTGATTATGCAAGCATTCGAAGCGGAGCTTACGGAAAGCTTCTCCGTTCTTATTATGCGCTGGATTCGGAGAGCGGAAGCAGCAAGACTTCTTCTTCAACAGAAACAGGCAGGAAGAGTACGGCAGTGTCCAAGGATTCCACGAAAACCATTGCCACGATTGAAGAGGATGCGGGTGAACTGGCAGATTCCGCAAAGCAGCTTTATACCAGAAGCAACAATGCGGTATTTACAAAGGATGCAAAAGGAAATTATGATACCGACAAGATATATGATAAAGTAAGTGACTATGTGGAAGACTATAATGCGTTTCTGGTTTCCGCGGCAAAATCTGACACAGGCAGGATTGCAAGCGGTGTGGATTCCGTGAAGAATATCACAAAGGCAAATGTTGACGCTTTAAAAGAGATTGGTATCTCCGTGAATGAGAAAAACGGAGCCCTGACCATCAGCAAAGATACCTTTAAGGCAGCGGATATGTCTAAGGTGAAGGATGTATTTTACGGAACATCTTCCTATGCATACAGTGTGGCAACACAGGCATCGCTCGTGAAGTCTTATGCAGAGTCTGAGGCGGTTAAGTCGAATACATACGGAAGCACAGCACGGTATAATTACAATTATAACAGTGGAGATATTTTTGCAGATGCGTTTTAAAATGTAGAGCAATTAAAAAGAGAGTCCGGGATGACTCTCTTTTTTTATGAAATCAATCATCGGATTCCTCATCTGCGGAGGTGTTGTAAACCTGACGCTTCCGGGCCATGACATCATTTTCCAGATATTCGTCATAAGTGGAAACCTTATCAATCATGCTGCCGTCCGGCAGAAATTCAATGATACGGTTGGCGGTTGTCTGGACAACCTGATGGTCACGACAGGCGAACAGGATGACACCCGGGAACTTCGTCATTCCGTTGTTCAGTGCCGTAATGGATTCCATATCCAGGTGGTCGGTTGGCTCGTCAAAAATCAGTACGTTGCTTCCCATAATCATCATGCGGGAGAGAAGAACACGCACCTTTTCTCCTCCGGAGAGAACGCGCATTTTCTTGACGCCGTCTTCACCGGCAAACAGCATACGTCCCAGGAAACCGCGTACATAGGTGGCATCCTTAATTTCGGAATACTGGGTAAGCCAGTCTACAATCAATTCATCCGTATCGAAAATGGCGGTGTTGTCCTTCGGGAAATAGGACTGACTGGTGGTGACGCCCCACTTGTAGGTTCCTTCATCCGGCTCGAGTTCTCCGGTAAGAATCTTGAAGAGTGTTGTCTTGGCAAGCTCATTGCCGCCTACAAATGCAATCTTGTCTTCCCTGCCTACAATAAAAGACACATTGTCCAAAATCTTAACGCCGTCGATGGTCTTGCTGATTCCCTCCACGCTTAAGACTTCATTTCCAATCTCGCGGTTCGGACGGAAATCGATGTAAGGGTATTTACGGCTGGAAGGACGGATGTCATCCAACTGGATTTTTTCAAGGGCACGCTTTCTGGAAGTTGCCTGCTTGGATTTGGAAGCGTTTGCGGAGAAACGGGAGATAAATTCCTGAAGTTCTTTGATTTTCTCCTCTTTTTTCTTGTTGGCTTCCTTCATCTGGCGGACAAGAAGCTGGCTGGATTCGTACCAGAAGTCATAGTTTCCGGCATAGAGCTGGATTTTTCCGTAATCCATATCTGCGATATTCGTACATACCTTATTCAGGAAATAACGGTCATGGGAGACCACGATAACCGTATTCTCAAAATTGATGAGAAATTCTTCCAGCCATGCGATGGCATCCAGATCCAGATGGTTGGTCGGCTCGTCCAGAAGCAGAATATCAGGATTGCCGAATAAAGCCTGTGCAAGGAGAACCTTGACCTTGACGGCACCCGGAAGCTCGCTCATCAGAGTGTAATGGTCTTCCGTAGGGATGCCAAGTCCGTTTAAGAGCGTGGCGGCGTCGGATTCCGCATTCCATCCGTCCATATCCGCAAATTCAGCTTCCAGTTCGCTGGCACGGATTCCGTCCTCATCCGAAAAATCTTCTTTCATGTAGATGGCATCTTTTTCTTTCATGATGTCATAGAGACGTTTGTTTCCCATAATTACGGTATCCAGTACCGTGAACTCGTCATATTTAAAGTGGTCCTGCTGTAAGAAAGACAAACGCTGTCCCGGGGTGATGACAATCTCTCCGTTCGTAGGTTCCAACTGTCCGGACAGAATCTTTAAGAAGGTAGATTTTCCGGCTCCGTTGGCGCCGATTAAACCGTAACAGTTTCCCTCGGTAAATTTAATGTTCACATCTTCGAACAAAGCTTTTTTTCCTAATCGTAAAGTGATGTTGTTTGCACTTATCATTTTATAACCTCATGTTTGACTTTTTGTTTTAACGCTACGTTTCCTATTATACATAAATCGAAATTTGAAATCAATCTTGAATTATTCACAGATACCAAGAAAAATCAGTAATTTTGGCGTCAAGCTTGCTTGTAAGACGAATTACCGATTTTTCTTGGGGATGAATAAATTCATCCCCACCACACAGCCTCAGACAAAAGCTGCAGAACAGCGGCAGGTGCGCAAAGCGCACATGGTCTGAGACTTGACAGTGTGGTGGATGTGAATAATTCGTTTTAATTTAAAATGTGGATTTTTCAAAAAGAATTGTAAAACATATGTGAATAATGCTATAATAAAGTTGGATTTTAAAGTTTTGCAGGTGAAGATGAACACACGGGGACTGGAAAAATGGATTTAAAAGATATGGCAGGAATGGAACTGCCTGTCGCAACAGCGATTGTAAACTATGATGCAAACAGAAAAATCGAGCATGTGAACGGAGAATTCCTGAAGATGTTCGGTTATTCCGAGAACGAGCTTGATACAGAGGTTGAAAAAGGACTCCTTTATCCAAGGGATGTTGAACTGCTGGAAGAGGCATTCACAGAGGCCGAAAAAACGCAGGCCGCAGCAGAGGCGGATGTCCGGGTTGTAAAGGCGGACGAAACGGTGCAGTGGGTACAGGTGCGCTGCAGCTTTTTCGGGATGGAGAAAGGGGAAAGATATTTTATCCTGACTTTTCTGGATATCAGCAGACAGAAAAAAGAGGAAATTGAGCTGAAGCTTTTAAACCAGAAGTATGAGATGATGGAGAACCTGTCCCATGAATATCCTTTTGATCTGGATGTGAAATCATGGAAAATGCTTCGTTCCAAGCGCTTTATGGAGCTGAGCGGAGATTATGAGGCAAAGGATGAATATTATCCGCTGACGGAGGAAATCCATGTGATTCATCCTCTGGATCAGGAACATTTTCTGAGAACCATGCAGGCTGCGGCAGGCGTGGAGAGAGAGGGAGAAGTCGAGGCGCGGTTTAACGTAAACTGTAACCGTGAGGATGTGCCGAAATATGTGTGGTTTCATATCTATTACAAGAGTGTAAAGGGTGAGGATGACACTATTACGCATATCATAGGGCGAAGCTTTGATATAGACGAGGACAAGAAGCTGCAGGATAAGGTGCGCAGGGATCCTCTTACAAAGCTTTTGAATAAGATGGAGACACAGAGGGAAGTCAACACTTTTTTGAAAGAAAATCCGGATGGGGTTCATGTGCTGTTTTTGATTGATATTGACAATTTCAAGGGCGTCAATGATAATTTCGGACATACTTTCGGAGACACGGTAATTATGGATGTGGCGAACCTGATCCAGGAGCAGTTCAGGCTTGGGGATGTGGTCGGCCGCATCGGCGGTGACGAATTCCTGGTACTCATGAAGGATACCAATGTGGAGAAAGCATTGGAGAAGGCAGGAAGCCTGAATCGGATTCTTTCCAAAGAATACAGGGGCGGAGAGGTGGATTACCATATTTCCGCAAGTATCGGCATGGCTGTGGCAGATGGGATGACGGACTACAACAGTCTGTTTGAGAAGGCGGATCATGCCATGTACCGGGCGAAGAAAAGCGGAAAAGAACGTTATGAAGTTGCAAACGACAGAGATATCGGACCGCTTGAGAAGAATCCGAGAAAGATTGAAAAGAGAAAGAATATCAGCAGGGATGACAAGGATTTTCTGGTGTCCGCGGTCAGTCTGATGACTCATGCCAGAAATCTGGATGTCTCGCTCAACATGATACTGAAGCGGCTTGCGGAATATCTTTCCCTGGATTTTGTGATGCTGTTTGATAACAGTCTGGTGGATGAGACCATGACGCTGTCGGATTTTTATTCGGATAAAGTAACGGATTTGAAGAATCGCGTATTTTCGCGCAATATCCCGGAGGTGGAAGCTCTGGAAGCGGGAAACTATACGCTGCTTACGCACCGTCAGATTCGTAACATCGATTTGCCGGAGAAGTACAAGAAAGTGGAATTTTCGGCGATGGTGGAGAAGTTTGAGTATGTGACGGACAAGACTGGAGAAATCTTCTACGTGACGTTCAATGCCAAACACAGATGGAAGAGGGGAGAGATTGATTTGTTGCAGGAGCTGACGCGAATTATTGCCGTGTTTGTGTCCCTGCGTTACCGGATGGATGAGAGCGAAGCCCAGATTAATTACATTCAGCAGAGGGATCAACTGACAAGCTTTTACAATCAGGACTCTTTCCTGCGGATGATGTCGGAAGTTCTGAAAAAACCGGATCCTTCCAAGGTTTATGCCCTTGAATATATGGACATCAACAATTTCGGATATGTGAATGAAAATTATGGCGGCGAGATTGGAAATAAAATTCTTAAAATGTTTGCGGAGTATATGTCGCAACAGGAGTTTTTTATTGCCGGCTGCCGGCTTTATTCGGACTTTTTTATGTTGCTGGTTGCAGGGGATGACAAGGAGACTCTTGCCAACGACCTGTATGCTGGAAACAAGCGTTTTGTCAATATGCAGAATTACCAGTATCCCAACAGTAATATGGGAATATCGGTAGGGGCCTATGTGCTCGATGATATGAGTATGGGCGTGAACCAGATTGTGGAGAATGCAACGCTGGCATGGAAGCACGCCAAGAATACCAGAAAGCAGGATATTGTATTTTATGACAGGGATCTGCGTATCACCAGAGATGAGGAGCAGAAAGTAATCGGAGAATTTTTCGAAGCCCTCTACCGGGATGATTTTCAGATTTACCTGCAGCCGAAGTTTACCCTGGGAGAGCGCACGGTGTATGGTGCGGAGGCGCTTGCCCGATGGAAACGTCCGGACGGAAAAATTCTTGCGCCGGGAAGTTTTATCGATTCCCTTGAAAAAATCGGTTATGTGACGGAACTGGATTTTTATATTTACGAGGAAGTGCTTAAGACCATGGAACGGTGGGATAAGCAGCATCGCCGCAAGATTGTGGTGTCCACCAATTTTTCCGGAAGGCACTTTGATGTGGACGGAGAGGAGTTCCTGAGACGAATCAGGCAAATCCTGTCCAAATACAGCGTTTTGCCGGAGTATGTCGAGATTGAAATCACGGAAGGCGTGATGGTACAGAATGTGGCAGTGCTGGAAAAATGCATGAATGAGCTTCACGAGATGGGATTTCGCGTGGCAATCGATGATTTCGGGACAGGCTATTCGTCCCTGTCGGAGCTTGCAGATATGCCGGCAGATGTGGTAAAAATCGATAAGAGCTTTATCAACAAGGATATGACGCGTCAGAAGCTGAACCTGTTGTATGAAATCGGGCGGATGATCCGGATTCTGAACAAGGATGTTATCATTGAAGGCGTTGAGACAAATGAGCAGGAAAAACTTCTGCTGGAAGGAAAATTCACCTGCGGACAGGGCTATCTGTGCAGTAAGCCGATTCCGGTTGTGGAGTTTGAAAAGTTGTATTTGTAAAAAAACATAAAATGGTGCCGCTAAAACTTGATTTTTAGCGGCATTCATTTTATATTATTTAATTAGAGACATGCTCGTTTGATGTCTGATTTATATGTTTGAACTTTTAATTAAAATAGGAGGATTTATCATGAAACGTTCAATGAAAACCATGGATGGTAACCATGCTGCAGCTCATGCTTCATACGCATTTACCGATGTAGCGGCTATCTATCCAATCACTCCTTCATCTGTTATGGCTGAGGCAACAGATGAGTGGGCAACCGCCGGTCGTAAGAATATTTTCGGACAGACCGTACAGGTTACTGAGATGCAGTCTGAGGCCGGTGCAGCAGGTACTGTTCACGGATCTCTGACAGCCGGAGCACTGACAACTACCTACACAGCTTCCCAGGGACTTTTACTTATGATCCCGAACCTGTACAAGGTAGCAGGTGAGAGACTTCCAGGCGTATTCAATGTATCTGCCCGCTGTGTTGCTACACATGCATTAAATATCTTTGGTGACCATTCTGATGTATATGCCTGCCGTCAGACAGGTGTTGCAATGCTGTGTGAGTCATCTGTACAGGAAGTTATGGATTTGACTCCGGTTGCACATTGCGCAGCAATCAAGGGAAGAGTTCCGTTTATCAACTTCTTCGATGGATTCCGTACTTCTCATGAGATTCAGAAAATTGAGACATGGGATTATGAAGATCTTAAGGATATGGTAGATATGGATGCAGTAGACGCTTTCCGTAAGAATGCGCTGAATCCAAATCATCCGGTAGAGATGGGATCTGCTCAGAACCCTGATATCTTCTTCCAGTCAAGAGAGGCTTGCAACTCTACATATGA